>JAUMXP010000190.1 GCA_030529125.1 Eubacteriales bacterium
GTTCTACGTAGTCTTGAAGCACACCCTGAGGCTCGTCTTCAAAGATATTATCAATAGCGTGGTATTCTGATTTTTTCAGCATTTTGTCAGCAATAGATAGCACTGTGTCTACTGTTGTGTTACCCGCTACACAAAGCACCATATTATTTAGGTTGTAAAATGTGTTATAGCAAGTATACAGATACTCAGGGGTTATCTGAGCGATAGACTCAACAGTACCTGCTATGTCGATTCTGACAGGGTGGTTCTGATACATGCCCATAAGCATATTGAACATAACACGCCATGCAGGAGAATCATCGTACATCTTGATTTCCTGACCTATTATCCCCTGCTCTTTCGCAACAGTCTCTTCAGTAAAATACGGTGACTGCACAAAATCAAGCAGAATCTCTAAACTATCTTCAAAATTATCCGTACACGAGAACAGATAGCAGGTTTTGTCAAAACTTGTGTAAGCGTTAGCGTTAGCACCTGTCTTAGCATAACGAGAGAAAGCATCGCCGTCTTCAGACTCAAACAGCTTGTGCTCAAGATAGTGAGCTATGCCGTCAGGGACTTTAATAACGTCATCGTTATCAACTTTGAAAGTATTATTAACGCTACCGTACTTTGTGCCAAAAATAGCGTAGGTAGAGCTGTAGCCTTCCATAGGATAAACATATATAGTCAGACCACTGTCGTGGTTGATTTTGTAGTAGCTCTCAGACAAAAGGTCTGAGCGGATTTCTTTTATATTCATTATTATACCTCTTGAGTGTCCTGTGTCTGTGTGCCTGTAAGCGTAAAAACTGTATCGAGTGTGAGTTTCTTAGCACAACGAACAACATCTTCTTTAGTGATAGAGTTGATTTTTTCAACAGCCTGTGCTGGTGTATACACTGTGCTGTCGAGCATCTGAGCAAGATAGTATGAGCTGATACCGCCGACTGTGTCACAGCTTGAATAAAAAGCGTTAGACATAGACAGCTTTGTTGCTTCTAACTCTTCGTCGGTAATATCGCCATTTTGCATAGCTTCTATCTCAGCTAAAATAGCGTTCTTAGCTTTCTCGATATTATCACGCTCCACACCACTTTCGACAAGCATGATGCCTTTCTGTCGAATATATGATGAAGAACAATAGTAGCACAAGCTGAGTTTTTCTCTAACATTACAGAAGAGCTTAGAGTGAGCAGTACCGCCTAAAACAGCACACATAAGACGAGTAGCAAAGACATCGTCGTCAGGCTCTGCAACTGCAGTTCTAAAGCCCAAGATCATCTTAGACTGTGACAGCTCCATATCTTCGTTAATAGTCTTGACCTCATCAGCTGTGCGTACAACTTCTGTCTTAAGCTTAAGCGGAGTTCTCTCTATCTGTGAGAAACGCTTTTTGAATACATCGCAAGCGTTAGAAGAATCACAATCGCCAACAAAGATAATCTCAAAGCGTGCATTCTTGAGCATATCCTGCCAAGCTTTGTACAAATCCTGCGGCGTTGCTTTGAGCACTGACTCTCTGTCGCCATAACGATTGATGCCGTATGCCTCATTCTCACACATAGCGCTGATGGCTTTGTTGCTGGCATAGACACGCTTTTCGTTAAATTCAGAATCGATCATATCTATAAGCTGACGACGCTCCTGTTCACACTCAACAGGGTCGAATGCGCCATCTTTGATATAAGGGTCAAACAAAACATCGCACAAAAGGTCTGACAGTTCTTTAGAAATTACGTCATCACCCAGAGCGTATCTGTCGTCAATACCTGAGATAGAGAAAGTCAAAGCTAACATATCCCCCATCTTACGAAAACCTGACGAAAGCGATGCGCCGTAAAGCGAAGACAGCTTGCGGGACAAAACAGTGAAGTCAGGATATTTCTCGCAGGAACGAGTCATAAGGAACGACATAAGCGCATTATTCGCAGCAGTGGCTTTATCAAGAGGTAAAAACGCTGTCGCAGAAATACGCATAGTTTTAAATCGGCTTACTTTTATTGCGTTAAACGATACACTATCGGCAATTTGTTTTCTGATAAGTTGGCTCATAGCTTCCTCCAAAGCGGAATTTATAACAAAAAATCAATGTTTTTCAATCTGATTTATTATTGTACCATATTATTGCAGATTTGTATATAAGTTATTTTGTCACAAAAGATAATTTTTATTATTGACAAACTCAAACTTTAGTGATATAATAGCCAATGTTCGAGAAAATGAATAGAAATGCGAGTGTGCTGGAATAGGCAGACAGGCACGTTTGAGGGGCGTGTGTCTTCGACGTACGGGTTCAAGTCCCGTCACTCGCACCAAAAGACATCAACTTCGGTTGATGTCTTTTTTGTTTTTCAGCAGGACTTACCAAGGCAAAAAGCAACCGCAACCCTAGTGCTAAACTCAGGTTGCGGTATTTTTGTATGCTCCGTTTTATTCACTTTCAGCTTTTCGCCAACACTTCCCTGCTCAAACGATTATTCAGCATTTGGGAATTAAGTGGGTACTTTTCTCTTTTCTCAAAAGTGGCTTCAACACTACATTTTTAAGATATATCTTTCATATTTGGGAATAAATTGCCGTAAAAATAATGATTATCCTATTTTTGAAGTTAGATTAATAGTTTCATCAAGCTTCTTTGCGGCATTACGCTGAGCTGATTCGTATGAATGCGAATAGATCTGCAACGTGAGTGCTACATCCGCATGACCTAGGTTATGCTGTACTGTCTTCGGGTTCTCTCCGTTTTCTATCAATACGCTCGCATAGGTATGTCTGAGTCCATGGAATTTCAGGTAACGAATCCTATTACTATGTCGTTTCATAAAACGTTGATAACTATTTGAGATTCCGCTTGGACTAAAAGCTTCACCGTTAGGCTT
>JAUMXP010000191.1 GCA_030529125.1 Eubacteriales bacterium
ACACGATTAAGAAAGGGGAAAGAACTATGTCATTAAAACAGCTTAACATTTTTGTAGAAAACAAGCAGGGCTCACTTGTATCTATCACAGAGACCCTCGCAGCAAATGATATTAACATCCGCGCTCTTTCTATCGCTGATACTGAGGAGTTCGGCATTCTCCGTCTTATCGTTATCGATACAGAGAAAGCGTGCGACATCCTGACAAAAGAAGGCTTCTTAATTAAAGTTACAGACGTTGTCGGTGTGAAAATCGGCGATGCACCGGGCAAGCTCTCTAAAGCACTGCAGGTCCTCGATGATAACAAAATCAACGTTGAGTATCTGTACGCATTCATGGCTCGTACCGAAAAGCATGCATACGTAGTACTTCGTGTTGCTGATAACAACGCTGCCGAGCAGGCACTCGAAAGCGCAGGCTTCCACCTTATCACTGATAACGATATTATCAACAGACTTTAATATACAACTTATACGCTAAATAAAAAGCACCGACAAATTACGTCGGTGCTTTTTTAGTTCACGATATGCACAAACATTGAGTATTTATTTTATTAAATATGTTAATAGTAAGTACGATTTTGCTATGATATAATTTTAGTGTAAGTTAAGGTTTTTACGAGAGGTGATATTATGAAAAAAATTAAAAGGATTACTTCTTTTTTACTCGCTTTGTTGATGGCATGTCTGTTCTCGGTTTCAGCTTTTGCTGAAAATTCTGAGCAACATAGCGACGATGTGTATAAAATGGCGGATGAAGTGATGCATTACGCAAATAATTATTATGATACTTTTCGCTTAGTGGATGAGGTGGATTTTGATTATACAAATTTAGAGTGTGACAAAGAGAGTTCGTCTGAGCTCTTGAGTGTCTATAATGAAGTAGAAGATTACTGGTTTGAGATTTTCGATGAAATTAGAATTCCACAAGTTGATGAAATAAACGACTTTTACACTAGGCTTGATGAAGCTGCATTGAAAGTTGTGTTGTTACGTAAAGAGTTGAAATATCTGATAGATTTTTGCTCTCTAGAAGATAACACTAACTCGTATTACAGTGAAGATGTCTGGATACCTTTTGAAGCAAGTTTAGCTAAAGCATTTGAAGTATATGATAAAGGTGTTGAAGGTATCGAAGTTTCATATGCCTACTGGGATTTGAAATTTGCTTTGAACAAACTTTGTGCTTCTAATAGTATACCTGGTGATGTCGATAATAACGGCAGACTATCAGTTTTTGATGCTACTCTTGTGCAACAAAATGTAGCGAAGATGTGTACCTTTAACGCATCACAGCTTACTGTTTTAAACGTGTATTTTAATGAAGAAGTTTCTATTCTTGATGCTACTAAATTACAGAGAGCAGTAGCAAAAACAGAGAAGTTTGTTTCACATTATCTTATAGAACTTTCCTCTGGTGAAGATATAATGAGTCTAGAGGATAATTGGGTATTTCTTACTTATAGAGAGTTTGAATTTCGTGGGTTGAGGTAGATTATGAAAAAGTCAAAAATTATTCTTATTTTGTTTATGGTAAATTTGTTTGTAATTATGTCTGTTTTAAGCGTTAGTGCTTTTAGTAACGCTGATGATTATTGCGGGTTTGATGCAGAGAATCTTTATTTACCTAATCTACCTAATGTGAACTCAAGTAGTGTTTTTTCTGTGAATCAATCTTCTTATGACCCTAGAATTTTGAATGCTACTACTCCTGTTAAGTCGCAAGATAACCTTGGAACTTGCTCTTTATTTGCTACCACTGCTGCTTTTGAAAGCGCTGTATATAACGAAACCGGTTTGAAAAGCAGTTATTCAGAAGAAGCTATGCGTTTTGTGCTGAGCAAAAATTTATATGTCCGTAATGGTACTGGTTATTATGGTTATTATTGTTATGACAACAATAAAATTGCAAGTTTCGAAGGGGCTACGCAGTATTTAACGAATGTTAATACTCCTATATTAAGTGGCAACACTACCATGTGGAGAGCTCCTAATTTTGAGAGTGCAGTTCCTTATAGTGGGAATACATCGATTAATTATTGGCCTGAAAATATGGATTCTTATGCTAACGCATACGCTACAGATATCAGACGAATAAGTATCGATGACATTAAAGAAGCTATACTCGAATTTGGAGCAGTATATAAAACTTTTTATTATAGTGAAGAAATATATAATGAATCTACGTATTCTTGTTACACAGATTATTCTGATGGAATAGTACGACTGCCTAATCATGCCATTGCAGTAGTAGGATGGGACGATAACTATCCTAAAGAAAATTTTTCAGAAGATCCTGAAGATTCTCTGCCTAGCGATGATGGAGCATGGTTGATTAAAAACAGCTATGGTGTAGGTTTTGGTGATGAAGGCTACGCTTGGGTTTCATATGAAGATGATTCTTTTAATCGTGATGAAGATGCCGCTGTTTTTTCAGGCGTGGGTAAAGTTTCTAAGAATGAATTTATGCTGTCCTATGATTTTTTGCCACTTGTATTAAAAAAAGGTGTTGATGCAGATGAAGATGATGGTAGTGTATATATTTGCAATGTTTATGATGTAAGCGAAATGATTGATGATTATGGTACCATAAATAAAGTTACTTTCTACGCTAGTAATGTAGGTGATACATATAATATATATATCGCTCCTGTTAATAGCGATGGTACCATTCCTGATATCGAAACATTAACTACTGATTATGGTTCGGAGAATATAGATCATGAGGGATATATTACAGAAGAGCTAGATACTCCATGCCCTTTAGATTCGAATGTGGATAAGTATGCAATAATTATTAAATTTACAACCTCTAATGGTATTATCTCACTTAACCAAGAAGGAAATGGGG
>JAUMXP010000192.1 GCA_030529125.1 Eubacteriales bacterium
TCTATCTCAGGTCTGCACGGCTACAACTGTGCAAGAGGGGAAGAGGCAGAGAAAAAGTCAGTTGCTGTTATCGGTGACTCTACATTCATGCACTCTGGTATGACAGGTCTTGTCAACGTTGCGTATAACGCTACTAACTCAACTGTCATTATTTTAGATAACTCAATCACAGGTATGACCGGTCACCAGCAGAACCCAACAACAGGCTACAACATCAAAGGCGACGTTGCTGCTAAGGTTAATCTTGAGGATTTGTGCAAAGCTTTAGGTATCAACCGTGTACGTGTAGTTGATCCTTATGACCTCAAAGCTTGTGAAACAGCCGTTAAAGAAGAACTACAAGCAGAGGAACCATCAGTTATCATTTCTCGACGTCCTTGCGTACTGTTAAAGTACGTTAAGCACGAGCCACCACTGAGCGTTGATAATGACAAGTGTAAGTCATGTAAGCGTTGTATGAGCCTTGGCTGTCCTGCTATTTCTATGAAAGACGGCAAAGCAAGAATTGATAATACATTGTGCGTTGGCTGTGGCGTATGCAAACAGCTGTGCGCATTTAACGCTATTGTTTAAGGAGGTATTACCATGAACACAAAAAGTATTATGATCGTTGGTGTTGGCGGACAGGGTAGTCTGCTCGCATCAAAACTCCTTGGACGTTTACTTATGGACGAAGGCTACGACGTTAAGGTGTCTGAAGTCCACGGCATGAGCCAGCGTGGTGGTTCTGTTGTAACTTACGTAAGATACGGTGAGAAGGTTTATTCACCAATCATCACTGAAGGCGAAGCTGACATCATCATTTCATTTGAGAAGCTCGAGGCTGCTCGCTACGCTAAGTTTCTGAAGAAAGACGGTCTTGTTGTTGTTAACACACAGCAGATTGACCCTATGCCTGTTATCATCGGTGCTGCTCAGTACCCTACAGATGTACTGACTGAGCTTAAAGACAAGGGTATGAACGTTGAAGCACTCGACGCGTTGTCCTTAGCTGAGCAGGCAGGCTCTTCAAAAGCAGTTAACATCGTGCTTATGGGCAAGGCTGCTAAGCAGTTTGATATTCCGTATGAACGCTGGATTACTGCTATCGAGAATACTGTCGCTGAGCGCTTTGTTGAGATGAATAAGAAAGCTTTCGATCTTGGCTACAACCTTTAATTGGAAAAATTTATAAAAATATATTGACTATCAAAAATGATGGTGATAAAATACAAAATATCAAAGACGTTTGAACGGAAATTAGTACCCGAAAATATCATTTAAGAGAGCTGCGGTTGGTGCGATGCAGTAGTGTAAAGTCGGTGAATTCATTCCGTGAGTTGTTGGCTGAAGGCTTGTTGCTGTGTAGGTCAAACGGGTTCGACCGTTATATCGACTAGGGTGTGTTTGCACTCGGAGGCTGCTGTTGTGAGATAGCAGTAAATAGAGGTGGTACCACGGGATTTTTCTCGTCCTCTGTATTCCGATTGGGATGCAGAGGACTTTTTTATTTACTCTGCAATCCAAACCACTTATATCCATGCAAATTGCAGAAAGGACGATAATAATGCAAAATTACTATCAGAAAGAAATTGAAACCATGCCTGTTGAGCAGATGAAAGCTCTTCAGTCAGAAAAACTTGTCAAACAAGTTAAGCACGTGTATGAGAACGTGCCTTACTATCGTGACCTGATGGATAAAAAGGGTGTAACTCCTGATGACATCAAGGGTATCGAAGATTTACACAAGCTTCCATTTCTAACAAAAGCAGATTTAAGAGATGCTTACCCATACGGATTGCTCGCAAAACCACTCTCTGACTGTGTCAGAATCCAGTCAACTTCAGGTACAACAGGCAGAAGAGTTGTTGCTTTCTATACTCAGAACGATATTGATTTGTGGGAAGACTGCTGTGCTCGAGCTATTGTAGCAGCAGGCGGTACTAACGAAGACGTATGTCAGGTAGCTTATGGCTACGGCCTCTTTACTGGCGGTGCTGGTCTTAACGGCGGTTCACACAAGGTTGGCTGTCTGACACTTCCTATGTCATCAGGTAATACTGAGCGTCAGATTCAGTTTATGACCGACATAAACGCTACTATTCTTTGCTGTACACCTTCTTATGCTGCATATATCGGTGAAACCTTGCAGGAAAAGGGCTTGGGCCCTGATGATATCCCGCTCAAAGCTGGTATCTTCGGTGCTGAGCCATGGACAGAAGAAATGCGTAGAGGTATCGAAAAGACTCTTGGTATCAAAGCGTATGACATCTATGGACTTACCGAAACATCTGGTCCTGGTGTTGCTTTTGAGTGCTCCGAACAGTCAGGTATGCACATCAACGAAGACCACTTCTTAGCTGAGATTATCGACCCTGACACTGGCGAAGTGCTCCCAGAAGGTAGCAAGGGTGAGCTTGTGTTCACTTCTCTTGATAAAGAAGCATTCCCGCTTCTTCGTTACCGTACACGTGACATCTGTGTTCTTTCTCGTAAGAAATGTTCATGTGGCCGTACTCTTATCAAAATGGCTAAGCCTATGGGCAGATCTGACGATATGATGATTATCCGTGGTGTTAACGTATTCCCAAGCCAGATTGAAACAGTTCTATTAAACGAAGGCTACCAGCCTAACTATCAGATCGTTGTTGACCGTAAGGGCAACACTGATACATTTGATGTAAATGTAGAGATGACTGCTGAGCAGTTTACAGATACAGTAGGTGGCGTTACTGCTAAAGAGAAGGCGCTCGCAAACGCTATGAAGACCATGCTTGGTATTAACCCATCTGTTCACCTTGTAGCTCCTAAGTCTATTGTCCGCAGTGAGGGCAAGGCTATCCGTGTGATCGATAAGCGT
>JAUMXP010000036.1 GCA_030529125.1 Eubacteriales bacterium
GTGACAGAATGTACGTTTCTAACGCTACAGGTTGTTCATCAATCTGGGGTGGTCCAGCTGCTACATCACCATACACAACAAACAAAGACGGTTATGGTCCTGCATGGGCTAACTCACTGTTCGAAGACAACGCTGAGCATGGTCTTGGTATGTACCTCGGCCAGAAGGCAGTTAGAGACAGACTCATCGAGCAGGTTAAGGTTCTCCTCACAGCTGATTGCGCTACAGAAGAAGCTAAGGCTGCTGCTCAGGAATACCTCGACACAGTAGATGACGGCGAAGCTAATGCTAAGGCTACAAAGGCCCTCGTTAAAGCATTAGAGCCTATCAAGGACAAGTGCGATAACTGCAAGGCTATCTACGATTCAAAAGAGTTCTTATCTAAGAAGTCAGTTTGGATCTTCGGTGGTGACGGTTGGGCATACGACATCGGTTTCGGCGGTGTTGACCATGTTCTCGCTACAGGCGAAGATGTAAACATCATGGTATTCGATACTGAGGTTTACTCTAACACAGGCGGTCAGGCTTCTAAGGCTTCTAACATTGGTCAGGTTGCACAGTTCGCTGCTGCAGGTAAGGCTATCCAGAAGAAGTCACTTGCTGACATTGCTATGTCTTACGGCTACATCTACGTTGCTCAGATCGCTATGGGTGCTGACATGAACCAGACACTCAAGGCTATCAGAGAAGCTGAAGCATACAAGGGTCCATCTCTCATCATTGCTTATGCTCCATGTGAGATGCACTCAATCAAGGGCGGTATGATCAACTGCCAGAAGGAAATGGAAAGAGCTATCGCTTGTGGTTACTGGAACAACTTCCGTTACAACCCAGAACTCGAAGCAGAAGGCAAGAACCCATTCATCCTCGACTCTAAGGCTCCATCAGCTTCTTACCGTGACTTTATCCTCAACGAAGCTCGTTACAGCTCACTCACACGTTCATTCCCAGAGAGAGCTAACGAACTCTTCGAGAAGGCTGAAGCTACAGCAATGAAGAGATACGAGACACTCGCAAAAAGAGCAGGCAAAGAATAATTAACTAAAGTTAATACGCTTTGATAAAGAGGCGGTGCACCTTTTGGTGCACCGCCTTATATTTTCTTGACACAAAACCTCGCAGATTGTATAATTATCTCATCACAATAGAATAAGCAGATATCGTTTTTACGCTTGAGGGTGTAGCGTGACTATGCCTGAGAGGTCGAGGGAAGCGTGGTGAGAATCCACCGCAACAGCCATTACCGTATTTTGGATAACCAATAAGTCGGAATGCTCGTCATATCTGTAACTGCAAACGGTTTTCGGGCAACGGAGAACTGCGGGTATTTTGATATGTACGCGTTCTCTATGGAGGACGCGTTTGTTTTATTCATTGAGGATATATCAATGAAAGAAGGAATTTTTATGAAAACAAAAATCTCAACAAAACTCTTAGC
The DNA here is from genome assembly GCA_030529125.1 of Eubacteriales bacterium. Taxonomy (GTDB): domain Bacteria; phylum Bacillota; class Clostridia; order Oscillospirales; family Acutalibacteraceae; genus Ruminococcoides. The sequence goes on from JAUMXP010000036.1 coordinate 1,439, forward strand.
TGTATTAATGTGCATAGCGTTTTTATTATCGTTGTGTGCATGTGGCAGTGACAACGAAACTGTTGACTCCACACAAGCAGTTAAAACAGAGGTAGCAGACCCATTATGGGAGAATGCTGTCTACACCGAAGATGTGACACTAGGCGAAGGAGAAACTACAATCGATGTGGTAGTTGAAGCAGGCGAAAAATCTATAGTTGTCACCATTAATACTGACGCTAAGAATCTCGAAGATGCGATTACCGGTGTCGATCTGGTGCAGGGAGATCAGAGCGAATACGGACTTTTCATCAAGGTTGTAAACGGCATTACCGCTGATTATGATGTGGATCAGTCTTACTGGTCAATCAACAAGAATGGCGAATATATGATGAGCGGTGCTAAAGATACAGAGATTGCAAACGGCGATAAATATGAGCTTGTTTACACAAAATAAAATGCAAGATAAAACTACTCAGGCTGATAGAATATCAACGGATAAAAACAGACGAAACAAGGCAAAATTAACGATATTTGAAATGACGCTTTTTGCTATGTTCGGTTCGATGATGTTCATTTCAAAAATCGTGATGGAGTTTCTGCCGAACATTCATCTGATAGGGCTGTTTACAGTGTTGTTAACAGTCGTCTACAGAAAAAAAGCACTGATACCATTATATATTTTTGTGTTGTTATGCGGCGTATATGGCGGTTTTTCAATGTGGTGGGTGCCATATACCTATGTATGGACAGTGCTGTGGGCAGTTACAATGTTGCTACCTAAAAATATGCCGAAAACAGCTAAAATAATAGTCTATCCGATATTATGCGGATTGCATGGACTGTTATTTGGCGTGCTTTATGCACCGTCTCAGGCGCTGATGTTTTCTTTTTCTTTTGAGCAGACAATAGCGTGGGTGGCTGCGGGATTTTACTTTGATGTGGTACACGCTATCGGGAACTTTGTACTCGGTTTTTTGATTTATCCGTTATCAGTTTTACTAATAAAACTGAATGCAAATTTCCGATAAATACCATAAGTGATTCAAACGACTTTGTGTTGAGTTTTTTCGACACAGAGTCGTTTCTTTTTGCTAAATTATTAACAATTCTTATGTGGAATGTGCACAAAATTGGGGATTCAATTTCGGTACGAAAACTATTGTGAAAACACATATTATATAGTATAATATATCTGTAATAATGGGATAGTGGGCACGTAGACCTAAATGTTGTACAGCACTAATTCGCACTGACGTAGATATGAGGAAGAATATGAGCGATAAACCTGCAAAAAAGAATATTGCCATGTTCGGCCATAAACGTATTCCATCGCGAGAAGGTGGAGTAGAAATAGTTGTAGAAGAACTGGCTACTAGACTGGCACAGCAATCATATAGCGTTACGTGCTATAATCGTCGAGGTCACCACGTCAGTGATGCAAGTTTTGACACTAAAAAAATTAAAGAATACAAGGGTGTAAAAATCAAGTCTGTATTGACTATCGACAAAAAAGGACTTGCTGCCGTTACTTCGAGTTTCTTTGCTGCGCTCAGATGTGCGTTCTCCAGAGTTAAGGTTGTACACATTCACGCTGAGGGTCCTGCGGCAATGACTTTGCTTTTGAAGATTTTCAGAAAGCGTGTAGTAGTTACTGTTCATGGTCTTGACTGGCAGAGAGAAAAGTGGAGCAAGGGCTTTGCATCCAAATACATCAGGTTTGGCGAGAAAATGGCAGTTAAATTTGCAGACGAAATAATCGTGCTCAGCAACCGTGTCAAGGATTACTTTAAAGATACTTATAACAGAGATACTGTTTACATACCAAACGGAGTGAATGCTCCTGAAATTTTAGACGCACAGCGTATCAAAGAGCAGTTTAAACTTTTTAAAGATAGTTATATTTTATTTCTTGGCAGACTTGTTCCTGAAAAGGGTGTGCATCTGCTGATAGATGCGTTTAAAGATGTCAAAACGGAGAAGAAGCTTGTTATAGCCGGTGGTGCCTCGGATACTGATGATTACGTTGCGAAGCTCTATGAGTCAGCAAAAGATGATGAACGTATTGTTTTCACAGGCTTTCAACAGGGTGAGATGTTACAGGAGCTTTTTTCAAATGCTTATGTTTACGCTTTACCGTCGCTATTAGAAGGTATGCCACTTTCTTTACTCGAAGCCATGAGTTACAAAAACTGTTGTCTTGTGTCTGATATTGCAGAATGTACTGAGGTAGTTGAGGATAAAGCGGTTGTTGTTAAAGCAGGCGATGTAAGCGAGCTGACTAAAACTCTGCAGACGCTATGTGATGATGAAGAAAAAGTCAAGTCGTATAAACAAAGCGCACGTGAGTTTATACTGAGCAAATATAACTGGGATAATGTGGTCGATAAAACCCTTGCCCTGTATAAAAAATAGAAGCAAAGAGATTTATATGAAGATTTTGATGATAAACAAGTTTTTGCATCCTAATGGAGGATCGGAAACATACATATTCAAGCTTGGCGAATACTTACAATCTATCGGCCACGAGGTTGAGTACTTCGGAATGGAGCACGAGGGCAGAATCGTAGGAAACAGCGTTGATGCTTATACCGCTGATATGGATTTTCACGAGGGATCAAAGCTTTCGAAGCTTACCTATCCGTTAAAGACTATATATTCAACTCAGGCACGCAAGCAAATCAGAAAAGTGCTTGATAGTTTCAAACCAGACGTATGCCATCTGAATAATTTTAATTATCAGCTTACACCTAGTATAATTTGCGAGATAGTCAAGTGGCGCAAGCAGGAGAACAAAGAGTGTAGAATTGTTTACACAGCTCACGATTATCAGCTTGTTTGTCCTAACCATATGTGTCGCAATATAGTCACCGATGAAAACTGCGAAAAATGTCTAAACAGCAGTTTTCTTAACTGTACAAAGGGCAGATGTATTCACCAAAGTCTGTCTAAATCGTTTATAGGTACACTCGAAGCAAGTTTCTGGAAACTCAAAAGAGTATATAAGTACATAGATACATTTATTTGTTGTTCTCAGTTCATGAAAACCAAACTGGACACAAATCCGCTTTTCAGAGAAAAGACAGTTGTGCTTCACAACTTTGTAGACAAGTCTATGAATTTACAGTCATTAAGCAAAAAAGACTATGTACTCTACTTTGGCAGATACTCGGTGGAAAAGGGTGTACGTACACTCATAAAGGTGTGCAAAAGCCTGCCTGATATCAGGTTTGTTTTTGCTGGTACAGGGCCGCTTGAGGACGAGCTTCAGGGTATAAGCAATATTGAAAATGTAGGTTTTAAAACAGGGGAAGAGTTATATAGACTTATAGCTCAGGCAAAGTTTACCGTCTATCCGTCACAGTGGTACGAGAACTGTCCGTTCTCTGTGATGGAAAGTCAGATGTACGGCACTCCTGTCATAGGCGCTGACATTGGAGGTATACCGGAGCTTATCAAGCAAGGGCTAACAGGCGAGCTGTTCGAAAGCTCAAACGAAGAAGATCTTAAGAATAAAATCTTAAAGTTATATAACGACGAAGAGTTACTTAACACATATACAAGAGCTTGTGAGCTTCAGTGTTTTGACACAGTTGAGCAGTATACAGAGAAGTTGATGCGCAGCTACAAACTTTGAGAATAATAAATGGAGAACAGTATGGTGGATACTCGTAAAGAAAATATTGTTCTGGCGGACTGTGATTTTTCTGAAATACAGTCTTTTGTCGAAGCAATGCAATTTCACGACAGCCCATTTGTTTCAAAAAATCATATTTCTAATTTCAAGCGTACCGGTAAGCTCAGCGAGCTTCGACGCTATGCCATATATTTTTACACAGGGTTGAGGTATTTTCTTACCCGCAAAAAGTACGGAGCGATTGTTGGATGGCAACAGTTCTATGCGCTGATTCTGTGCTTCTTCTGTTCTGTTTTCAATGTAAAAAAACACAATACCGTTGTAGCGCTTAACTTTACATACAAAGAGAAAAAAGGTAGATTTTCAAAAATCTACAGATGGTTTATGAGCAAGTGTCTTGATAAAAGATATCTTGATTACATACACGTACCGTCGTTTGAATATGCAGACGCGGTGTGCAAAGAATTTGATTTTGACAGGGACAGAGTTATTGTCACTACCTTTGGTATCAACGATGACTATGACTTAATGAGCGGACTTGAGCCACCGATAGGTTTTGAAAAAGACTCGTATGCACTAGCTATAGGTCGCTCAAATCGTGACTATGCTTTTCTTATAAAGGCATGGGAAGGTATCGACTACCCGCTTGTTATTATCAGCGATACCTACAAAGGCGATGTAAGTAATGATAACATTACCCTGATTACTAATGTAGCGGGAGAGGAGTCTTACCCATATATCTCAAACTGTGGCTTGATGATTATTCCCATAGACGATGGGGGAATATGCTCAGGCGATACGGTGTTGCTGACTGCAATGTCGCTCAAACGTAAGATTATCGTAACTGCACCGAGCACACTGGCTGAGATGTATGTTCAAGACAAAGAAAATGCACTGCTAACACAAAAAGATGTTGTTACATTTAAAGCAACCGTAGAAAAAGCACTGTATGATGAAGAGTGCGCAGAGCTTGGCGAAAAAGCTAGACAGAGTTTTCTTTTAGATTTTTCCAGACAAAGCATGGGCAAAAAGGTGTCTTTGATAATGAACGGTCGCGCATAATGTTTCAGGCCTTGTTATCAGCTTTATAGGTCCTGTTGTAGCGATAATAATAATGGAAAAAATTAAATTTCTGGATTTTGTGATATATCCGAATAAATATATAAAAATTAATTCAAGAGGGAAGAATAATGGCAAAAAAACTTAATGGTACAGTTATTGTTACATATCGTTGCAACGCAAAATGTACAATGTGCAACAGATACAAGGTGCCAAGTAAACCAGAGGAAGAAATCTCTATTGAAACAATTAAAAAGCTGCCGCAGATGTATTTTACAAACATCACTGGCGGAGAACCGTTTATCAGAGAAGACCTGAAAGATATTGTCAGAGAGCTTTACAAAAAGAGCGATAGAATTGTTATTTCAACAAACGGATTCTTCACGGATCGTATTGTTGATTTGTGCAAAGAGTTTCCACAGGTTGGTATTCGTATTTCTATCGAGGGTTTAGAGCAGACAAACAACGACATCAGAGGCCTTGAAGATGGGTATCAGAAAGGCTACATGACGCTCAAGACTTTAGTAGATATGGGTATGACTGATGTCGGATTTGGTATGACAGTACAGGATAAGAATGCTCCTGATTTGTGTGCGCTGTATGATATTTCAGATGAGACGAATATGGAGTTTGCAACAGCATCTCTGCACAACAGCTTCTATTTTGTAGAGTCAAACAACATAATTCATGACAGATTGATGGTAGCGCAGAATTTTGAAGATTTAGTCAACAAGCTGTTAAAGTCAAATTCTCCTAAGAAGTGGTTCAGAGCATATTTTAACCACGGCCTTATCAATTACATATTTAGCCAGAAGCGTCTGCTCCCTTGTGATATGAGCTTTGATACTTTCTTTATTGACCCGTACGGTGACGTCATGCCGTGTAACGGAACAAAAGAAAAAGAAGTTATGGGCAACCTAAACGAGCAGACATTCGATGAGCTTTGGGAAAGTGAACAGGCTGAAGCAGTGCGTAAGAAAGTCAGAGCGTGCGACCGCAACTGTTGGATGATAGGCTCGGTTTCCCCTGCGATGCATAAGTATATTTATAAACCTGTTTTCTGGGTGCTTAAACATAAATTTTTGTTCTTCTTCAAGAAGAAAAAGTACTCCATGTACGAGAATAAAATCGTTCGCGATTTCAGAGATGGCAAGGTGACTAAAGAAGAGCTCGATTGCCTCTCAACCTGCGAGTGCTGTAAAAAAGCAGAGGCTTGCAAGTAATTATTAATTTTTAAGGAACATTCTATGGATTTAGTCAGCGTAATTATCCCTGTATATAATGTTGAGCCATACCTTCTGCGTTGTGTTGAAAGCGTACAGAATCAAAGCTATAAAAATCTGGAGATCATTCTGGTTGATGATGGCTCCCCTGATAACTGCCCAAAACTTTGCGACGAGCTGGCTCTTAAAGACGACAGAATCAAAGTAATACATAAAGAAAACGGCGGCTTGGGTTATGCACGAAACTCAGGACTTGATGTAGCAACAGGCGACTATGTGATGTTCATCGATTCTGACGACTGGATTTCAGATACACGAGTTGAGAATCTTTACAACGCATTAACAGAGCATAACGCTGATATCGCTATCGGCACATATACAGACATAAGCTCAGATGGAAAAGCCAGCGTACTCGATATCGAGGTAGAAGCAAAGGTGTACGAAGGCGATGAGGTAGTGCAGCAGTTGCTTTTACCTATGATTGGTTCTGATACAGCTTATCCGTATGATATGCACTTTAACTGTTGTGCGTGGCGAAGTCTGTACAAAATGGATGTAATAAAAAAGAATGATTTAAGATTTCTAAGTGAACGAGTAGCTGTGTCTGAAGATATGTACTTTAATGTCGATTTCTACGCACATACTGAAAAAGCAGTTGTGACAGACGACGAAGGATACTTCTATTTCAAAAATTATGACTCCATATCAAGACGATATGACCCTAAAGGTATTGAACGTACTATCAAGTTTTACACTCAGCTATATAGCCAGCTGGAGCACTACTCCTTAAAAGACAAGGTAGAGTATAGGGTTGACAGAACTTTTTTGATGAAGACGCGCACTGAACTTATGCGCGTGGTTACATCTGACTTACCTAAGAAAGAAAAGCTTAGAATCATAGAAGAAGTTTTAAATATAAAAACAATGGAAGAGGTATTATCAACCTATCCGATTGACACGTATGTTTCATCCATACGCATATTTTCTAAACTGATGAAAAACAAAAAGGTACGCTCTGTATACAGACTTATTAAACTCAGAGAGAGTGCTCAAGGACAAGGGCTTATGAAAAAGGCACTTAAACTCATCGGTATAGGAAAGTAATATTAACTAAGAATTAGAAAGAGAAGAAATTGTTTATGAACTATCGCACTAAACACGGGTTCGGACAATTGCATATCAAGAAGCGATCGCTGTTAGAGTGGCTAGCGTTATTTATTTTAGTGATGCCGTTCTTTCTGTCATTTTTCATGGACTTTCTGGGAGTAACCAGTATTATCAAGTATACGATTGATGTCGCATGGATTTTGTGTGTTGGTCTTTTATTCCTTCGCAGAAAAGTGGTTTTTGATAGAAGGCTCATACCGTTTCTTGTTTTTATCTTAGTATTTTTACTGTACACATTGATCGTGTATATACCTAATTATCAGTCGATATTTTATTATCTATGGGGTATAAGAAACACTTTCAGATTCTATTTTGCCTTTATTATTTTTGCGATGCTTTTCACAGAAGAAGAGGTAGAAGGTTGTCTTAAGTTTTTAGATGTTATCTTCTGGATCAACCTTTTGATTTCTCTTTACCAGTTCTTTATTATGGGTCTTGATCAGGACTTTTTGGGTGGCCTTTTTGGCGTAGAACGTGGTTGCAACGCATACTCACTTATTTTCTTCAGCATAGTACTGTCCAGATCGATCATACGATTTATGAACAAGGATGAAAGCGCTTTTAAGTGCTTCTCAAAATGTGCTGTGGCTATACTCTTGGCAGCCATGGCTGAACTGAAATTTTTCTTTGTTATGTTCGTTGTAATTCTTTTGATGGCAACGATTTTTACATCGTTTTCTTGGAGAAAGTTCTTCGTTATATTGTTGTCGGTGGTAATGGTTTCTGTTGCTAGCACAATACTTACGAACCTTTTTGGTGCAGACGGAGACATTTCTTTTGAAAATATTATTAACCTTATTACAGCTGATAACTACGCAACGCAAGAAGACCTCAGTCGATTCTCTGCAATTCCTAAGATATCTAGTACCATCATGACAGATACATCACAGAGGATGTTTGGTTTAGGTCTGGGCAACTGTGACACATCTACTTTTGAGATTTGTAACACACCGTTTTATCAGACTTATTCACATTTGCATTATTCGTGGTTCTCCTCTGCCTTTCTGTTTTTAGAAACAGGATATGTAGGACTTACATTATATATGAGCTTTTTTGTTATGTGTTTTGTATTTGCATATAAACAGAAACGAAAAGCTAATAGCAACGAGCTTTTCTGTAATATGGCGATGATTATGTCTGTTATGTGTCTGATGATGACTTTCTATAACGCTTCGCTGAGAAACGAAGTTGCATATATGGTGTTCTTTGTATTAGCACTTCCGCTGATTAATTCACGCTCAAATATCAAAGAACTCAACAGAAGACTTGTATAAAAATGCGCTTTACACACACCGTTATTTTTGGCGTGTGATTTAAATATATAAATTATTTTGAATGGAGGATAAATATGTTCAAAAAACTTGGAAAGCAATGCCTTTCAGTTTTATTGGCACTGATGATGCTGTGCTCGATTATGCCGTTGAGTGCACTAGCTGCTGAAGTGTCCGTTGCTGAGAGCGTTGACACCGACCAAAGTGGTTACACCGAGTTTGTAGCGCAGACTATAGACGAGATTGAAACCATTTTGAACAATTGCACACTCAATTCTGACATGACAAGAGCAGAAGCTGAGAATGCAATTTACAAGTTAGATGGCGAAACAGTTTATGGTGCATGGGATGATATCAATGCACTCATCAAAACTATTGAGACAACTATGACTCAAGCAGAGTTTGAGGTGCTCGAGAACAGCAAGAGCTTTGAGGTACTCTCATACCTCTACGATGTTCTTGACACTGCACTCAATCCACCAATTATGTCGGCGACAGTTATTAGTCTTTTAGACGGAAAATTAACAGCACAGGATACACAGAATACTGTTAAGAATTCCAGTGGTAAAGTCACAGCTACCGCAAAGGGTAGTCTCTTTAGCAAAAAGACAAACACAATTACGCTTATCAACGAAACTGATAGCACATCATTGCTCAGTTTTGACTACAGCGTTGATAAAGCAAGTGCATTTAAAATCAATGGTGCGACTGCTGCTACAAGTGGTACTTACTCACAGCTATTAGATGCGGGTGCATCAATTAAAATTGATATTACATCTAATAGCGGTTTATCTAATCTTACAGTTACTCTTACTATGAGTAATATTAGTTTAGAGGCTGCTGCTTCAGCTTCAAATGTTACATTTGAATATGACAGCGCTATGGGTTCAGTAACTGTTGGCGGTGAGGCTGTAGCTTCAGGTGATACTAAAGAAATTAGCCTTTCAGAAGGTGCAACAGTGGTTGCTACCGCAAACTCAGGCGTTACATTCCACGGCTGGGTAGATGCTGAGGGCAAAATTCTGTCAACTGCAGCAACTTATGAATTGAAGCCTGCCGGAGATACAACAGTAAAGGCTATTTTCATTGGTGCTGATTCTGCTCCTCACTTTATGTTAGGTGGTGCAGCACAGAAATCTGAGAGTGTAGGTCTTTTAGGCTTGTCAAAGCTCTACTACTATACAGTTAGTGGTTCATATATCTTTGATAACTTGAGCGATGCTGTTAATGTTGCTGCCGCTTCTTCAACAGCTAAGGCGATTGTTCTTATGAACAACGGTACACTTCCTGCAGGTGATTACACAATCCCAACTGGCGTTACACTTCTCATTCCGTTTGACAGTGCTAACACCATGTATACAACACAGGCTGTTGGTATTGAGGAAACTGTTACAAACAATGTAAGCAACTATGTAGAACCTTATGTATATAGAAAGCTTACTATGGCAGATGGTGCTAATCTCACTATTAATGGTGCAGTGAGCCTTTCTGCAAAACACTACTATGCACAGGGTTCAAAATACCACGGTGGTTCTCCTTCAGGTCCTTCATCATTTATCGAGATGAACGAGGGAAGTACTATCACTGTAAACAATGGCGGTACTCTCTATACATACGGTTTCATCTATGGTGATGGTACAGTAACTGCTAAGAGCGGTGCTACTGTTTATGAGAACTTCCAGATTGCTGACTTCAGAGGTGGTACACAGTCCACAGATATGGACAACGGTGTATTCCCTCTTTCACAGTACTATGTACAGAATATCGAAGTTCCGCTTACTATTGAAAGCGGTGCAAAAGAATACAGCTATACTACTGTATATATGAGTAGTTCAGCATTCGGCTCTGCTGTTGGTTTTATAGCTCCTAGTGACGCTATGTTCAACCTGACATCAGGTTCAGTTACAAAACGCTATGACGGCGCTACTGACCGTCTTATTATTGAGCTCAATGGTGATATGACAGTTGCTTCTATCAACATGTCTGTTGGTACAAGCTCAATTAACTCTAAAAACTATGAGCTTCCTGTAACAAGCAATATTTCTATTAATGTAAATCCAGGAAGTAATATCGTTATGAATCAGGATTTAGCGCTTTTACCTGGTTCCAGCATCGTAGTTGATGAGGGCGCTACATGCGAACTCGGTTCTGGCTACAATATGTATGTTTATGATGCTGACGATTGGGGCGGATATGCGAGCCCTGCAAACCTTAAGCTTATCCCTGTAGCTTATGCTGCTAGTAGAACATACACCCGTACAGAAGCTGACCTTGTTGACGCTACTATCCAGCTCGATGGTATCGCTGATGCAAGCAAGGGTTATATCTACACAACAGCCGGCGGCGCTAATATTTTCTCAAACGGCACAGGTAAGGCACTTGTTCAGCCGGGTACACAGACTGCTACATATCAGCTGATTCAGGCTAAGGATAC
>JAUMXP010000037.1 GCA_030529125.1 Eubacteriales bacterium
AAAGACAGAGTAATGCTTGGTATCGAAGGTTATGCACTAGGCGCTTATGACAGCTATTACGAATCATCAGACACAGATAATGCAACCGGTATTTACATTACCGCTATCAGCGAGGGTGGTCCTCTTGATGGCACTGATATTCAGGTAAACGATGTTATCACAGAAATTGACGGAAAACCTGTAGACAGCTTCCAGGATGTTTTCGCTATACTCGAAGAACACAAAGCAGGAGATAAAATTGAATTAACAATTCTAAGACCTGCGTATTAAAAAGCAAAAGCACTCAAAGAATATTCTTTGAGTGCTTTTTTATGGCTACTTTTTTTATAAAAAAAACAACCACCCTATTGGGTGGAAGCTCTCTATGTGTTGGCACCTTCCTATTTTTCCAGGCCGTCACCAGCCAAGTATTTTCGGCACTACAGGGCTTAACTTCCGTGTTCGGGATGGGAACGGGTGGACCCCCTGCGTCATCGACACCAACTGTTGCTTAGTCAAGCAACTTCGTTATTATAGCACCCTAATTCTAAAAATGCAAGCCTTTTTTTAAATTTTTTTAAATTGTTGTAAACTTTTGTCGATTTATTTGACTAAACCACATAAATTTTGTAGAATAATAGTGCAATTACACCACGGAGGTAATCCTATGTTTAAAAAAATAGCATCATTTTTGCTTTGTATCTGCTTAATTTCTTCTGTTGCACTTTGCCTGTGCTCATGTGATGAAGATGAAGGCGACAATTACCCTGTAACTGTTGCTGACGTAACTATCGAAGCTGAGCCACTGAATATTGTTGTTTTATCCGACTCTATGGCTGATATTATTTCATATATGGGTTACGATGTCAAAATGGTCGGCAGAAGTGTTGAAACAGATCAGCCGTTTTTAGCTGTTGTTCCAACCGTAGGTACAGCTACTGCTCCTGATATAAAAGCAATTATTTCATACGAAACTGACCTCGTTATCGCTGAGAATACATTATCAGACAGCACTAAGAAGGCTCTGAGTGATGCAGGCATTCCTGTTCTTGTATTAAAAGAAGCAACTTCTATGGAAGAGCTCAAGACTCTATATACAAACTTAGGCACAGCACTCGGCGGCAACGTCACAGGCAAAACTAAGGGCGAAGAATCGTACGACGAATTCAACACCACACTATCTGACTACAACAATGCTATTCCAAGCAACGTAGTAAAAACAGCATGCTACCTCTATCTTGATGAACAGGGTACTCTGTGCTCATTCGCAAACGGTACTCTCGAGCACAAGCTCTTCTCTTACTGCGGTGCTATCAACAGCTTGTCTTCTCAGGAAACTAACGAAGTTGACCTTAATAATCTGAAAATCAGCACACCAACATATATCTTCTACGATTCACCACAGGTGCTTGATTATCTCAATGCTAACAGCGAGCTTTCATCTATGGGAGCATTACAGAACGGCAACATTTATCAGGTGAAAAAATCTGACTTCAGCCGTCTTGGTACAACTACTGAAGAAAATATCTACCAGATGATCTCATTCATGTTTATTGAAGACAAAGCTACTCCTGATGAAGCAACACCTGACACAGCACAAACAGAAACACTCCCTGAAGCATCATATAGCTTCTCATAATATAAACACAAAAGCCTCCCTTATTTGGGAGGCTTTATTTATTTCACTGTAACTGTGATAGTCTTTTGTGCAGTCTTGCCTAAATCATCTGTAACAGAGTATGTGACCAGATATTTACCTGTTTTATTAGTAATAACATTCCCCGTTGTGATTATCTTTTCAGATATATCCTGACCGCAACTGTCAACCGCCTCTACCTTAGAGTCAAAGTCAGAGTTCTTCTTTACAGTGATATTTTTAACTCCCTTAATGACAGGCAGTTTGTCTGAGTAAGGGTTATTTTTGCTCGGATCAGTAGGATCCCAAGGGATAGATGTATCGATTTTAACACTAGGCGGTGTGCCGAGTGCATCAGCAGATGATGTATCATCTATAACCTCTACGCTAGTACCAACCTCAATATTATCATATATCCACTTTGTATCAGCTACCAACATTCTGACACATCCCTGTGACGCATTGGTGCCTAGTTTATTGAACTCCTCAGTCTTCAGCGCGTCTACTTCTGTTTCTTTATATGGCACTGAGTGGAACAGATAATGTCCTGAAAAACCTGTTATATACTGACCATAAACATCGCCGAACAGCGCATGCCAACGACTCTTGAAATAAACAGAATACTCACCTGTCGGGGTAATGTTCTCGTCGTTGAACTCACCACATGAGCACACCATAGCTCTAACAGGTACAGTATAGTCTCCTTCTTCGTCATAGGTATACACAGTAACCGTGTTTGTCCTGCGGTTAACGATAACGCTATATAGATTCTGCTCAGCATTTTCCCTATTTTCCTCAACAACGTCAAGATTATCTATATACGCTGTGGTATACTCTGTGGCTTTCTTATCAGCTTCAGGTTCTTTTACAGTGATTTTACACTCAGAAGAATAATTATCCGCAGTAATCTTAACTGTAGCTTTGCCTGCTTTTTTAGCATCGACACGGCCACCGCTGTCAACAGTCAGAACCTTTTTATCACTAGACTTAAACTCAAGCGACTCAAGAGCATCTTCCTTTACAGGGGCAGACAGAATATATATGTCACCGGTTTTCAATATTAAACTTGTAGTTTGTCCGTTTTCGATAACGCTGAGCGTAGTTTCCGTTTCAGGTTTATCGGTCTGTATGTCGCTATCCATCATAAACTTGAAGTACACTGTACATACACCGCCAACCAGAATAACTGCTACTAAAATCATCGCTATACATAGCAAGATGTTCTTGCGTTTCTGGTAGGCTTTGGAACGGCGTTTAGGCCTGCGTTTTCTTATTACTTTCATTTCTTTCATACATCAATTATATATTTAGCAACACTAATTATCAAGTCATATTTTCTGCAAATTGCAAATGTGCTATAATATGTGTTAGAATAATATAGATAAATCAACAAATTCAGACAAGCAGGTAAATTATGGACTATAATCTCAACTGCAGTATTGCAAAAAAATGCAACTCGTGTCAGCTTAATAACTTAAGCTATAATGAACAGTTAAAGTACAAACAGAACAAGTGCTATAAATTCTTGGGCTCATTCTGTAGGGTAGATAATATCATCGGTATGGATACTCCGTTTGCATACCGCAATAAAGCTCAGGCTGTGTTCAAACGCGAACGCGATAAAACTATCAGCTGGGGACTATACAAATCTACCACCAACTCTATCGTAAAAGTGAGAGAGTGTAAGCTCCACACTAAACACTCAAACGAGATTTTTAACTCTCTTTGCGCACTTTTCAAAAGCTTTAAGATTACGCCTTACGACCCATTCAAAGGCACAGGCTTCATAAAAAGCGTAGTTATCAGAGAGGGTTTCAGCTCAGGCGAAGTTATGGTTATCCTAAATGGCGCTGACCCTGTCTTCCCTGCTAAGAAAACTTTTGTCTCAGCCCTTATCAAAAAGCATCCGTATATCACTACTGTTGTTACTACCGTTAACAAAGATAGCAGAAAGCTATTTATCGGCAAAACCCAGGATGTGCTCTACGGCGACGGATATATCAAAGATGTGCTGTGTGGTAAAACATTTATCATCTCACCACAGTCTTTCTACCAGATAAATCCTGTGCAGACCGAAAAGCTGTATCAAAAAGCAATCGAACTTGCAAAACTTGACGGCACACAAACTGTACTCGACAGCTACTGCGGAGTTGGTACTATAGGCATTTGCGCAAGCGACAAAGCTAAGAAGGTGTACTCTGTAGAGTCAGTTAAAGACGCTATAATAGATGCTAAGAAAAACGCTAAGCTGAATTCGATTAAAAATATCGAATTTGTCTGTGCTGATGCTAAAGACTATATCGCCTCACTCAAAGAAGAAAAGGTTAATATCGATGTCGCTTTTGTCGACCCGCCTAGAGCAGGCTGCAGCAAAGAGTTCCTAGAGTCTGTCATAGATATGGAGATAAAAACGATAGTTTACGTTTCGTGCAATATCGAAACCCAGAGCCGTGATTTAAGACTGCTCAAAAAGCACGGCTACAAAGTAGAAAAAATTCAGCCTGTCGATATGTTCCCACATACAAACCACGTTGAAAGCGTAGCTCTGCTAAAAAAGATATAAGGTAAAATGTATATGAAAACTCTATATGTAACGGATCTTGACGGTACGCTGCTCGACAGCACCCCAAAGACAAGTGAATATACTAACAGCACTATAAACTCCCTGATAAACGCAGGCGCTGTGATTACCTACGCAACGGCTCGCTCGCTTGTTACTACAAAGCTTGTTACAAACGGGCTTACATTTGAGTACCCCCTTGTTGTCCACAATGGCACTTTCATCGTAGACAAAGACGGTAATATCCTAAGCAAAAATATTTTTGACAAAAACGACGCTGTAGAAATTCTGAATACCATTTTAAGCGTGGAGCTATCCCCTGTTGTATTTTCGCTGATAGATGGTAAACAAAAGTTTTCGTACTTAAAAGATAGCTTAAATAAAGAAACTAAGGCGTTCATCGATGCACGCAAGACCGATCCGCGTAATCGCCCTGCAAATAGCTCTGACGAGCTTTTTGACGGAGAGTTATACTACTTCACCCTTATAGGTGATGAAAACAAAACATCTACACTATATGAAATGTACAAAGAGCGTTTTCAATGCTATTACCAGAAAGATATGTATTCTGGCGACTACTGGCTCGAAATCACCCCAAAATCCGCTACTAAAGCAAACGCCGTTAAACAACTCGCAAGGTTACTTAACTGCGATAGAATTGTAGCTTTTGGTGACGGAATCAATGATATAGAGATGTTCTCAATTGCTGACGAATGTTACGCTGTCGAAAACGCTGTGGATAAGCTCAAGGAACTTTCAACCGATGTAATAAGAAGTAACACAGAAGATGGTGTTGCTCACTGGCTTATAGAGAATATCAAGGAGTAAATATGGATTTTGATTGCTGTTTTACACAAGATAATAACTGGTTTCGATACCGCGTAGGCGCCATCATTATAGAAGATGATTGTGTGCTATATGTAAAAAATAATATTGATAATTATTACTATTCTGTCGGTGGTGGCGTACATATGAACGAAAAAGCCGAAGACGCTGTTATCAGAGAGGTTTTCGAAGAAACCGGCATACACTATGAGATAGATCATCTCGCTGTAATACACGAAAACTTCTTTTCACCTAAAGAGGGATTTTTGAAAGGGCTTAAATGTCACGAAATAGCGCTTTTCTACTTAATGAAAAGCAAAGGTTCAAAAATTCTCAACTCAAATAGCTACAACAGCTTTGGTGCAAAAGAAGAGATGTGTTTTTTACCTATAAAAGATCTAAATAAATACACTGTGTACCCTGATTTCATCAAAGACAGAATGGACGAAATCAAAGACGGAAAAATCCTGCACATCATTACAGATGATAGGCAAGTAGCCTATTGAGAATATCTGAGTTTTCATATATAATATAGTTAAACTAAAAGTATTAAGGATGACTTTATGAAAGCATTTAAACATTTCAAAACCATAACACGTCACCGCCACGAAGTAATAAAAAACTGCAAGAAGTCAGGCATCTTATGGCAAGGACTTTTTCACGATTTATCTAAATACTCTTTAACCGAGTTTATACCGGGCGCCAAGTATTATCAGGGCACACGCAGTCCTAACGACCGCGCTCGAGAGGAGCTTGGTTACTCCAAAGCGTGGATGCACCACATGGGCAGAAACAAGCATCACTTCGAATACTGGCGCGACTATTCTCCTATCCATAAAGGCTATATGAAACCTGTCAAAATGCCGCTAAACTACGTTGTCGAGATGTTCTGCGACCGTGTTGCAGCAAGTAAAATATACCAAGGCAAAAATTACACCGACTCAAGTGCTTACGACTACTTTATGGCTGCTAAACACCGCCGTGTTGATATGATTCACCCTGAGTCCTCCGATATATGCGAAGAGCTGCTGCTCATGCTCAAAGAACAAGGCGAAGAAAAGACCTTTGCCCATATCAGAAAACTAATAAAGGAATTCAAACATGACAAAAAACGTAAATCAAATAGCTAAAGCTATGAAAATCCACTACAACCTAAACGAAGAAAAGCTCAGACACATGGTCAGCGTCTATACGCTAGCAAAAACTATAGGCGAACTCGAAAAACTCCCTGAACAAACTCAGGAATATCTCGAGATAGAGGCTCTCATGTGTGATATCGACGACAAAGAATGCAACTGCGAAAAATGCGAATATGTAAAAGAGCTTATGAAAAAAGAACAGCTTGATTACGACATTATAGACAGAGTTTCCTTTGTTGTTGAAAATTTCTATGAATATGATCGCATAACAGGTCTTGACCACCAGATTCTGCTTGAAGCACACATGATAGTTGAATTCAAAGAGAAGAACTACGACACAGCTACTATAGTTAAAGAAGCTAACGCGCATTTTCTCACAAACTACGGAAAAGCATTTTTAAAAAGAGCTTTCAACGTATAATACATAAAAACTAAAGGCACTTTGGTATACAAAGTGCCTTTTATATTCTGAATTTTTATTTGTCTAGTTTTCCTTTGCATCACACAAACTGAGCATTTTCTCTACAGTAAGTGGTACATAAAACTCATAGTAACCCTCTCTGTTAGGATGGACAGAGTCACCGTTTCTGTGA
Organism: Eubacteriales bacterium; assembly: GCA_030529125.1. GTDB lineage: Bacteria > Bacillota > Clostridia > Oscillospirales > Acutalibacteraceae > Ruminococcoides. The sequence goes on from JAUMXP010000037.1 coordinate 6,733, forward strand.
GATGGTATGTGGTAAGTATACTTACTTCTGATTTCCTCATCATGAGCATCAAAGTCAGTACTTCTGAAAATATCTACCAAATCAACTTCCCATTTCTCACATATATCTAGAGCGATCTTGGCAAAGTGAAGCTCGTTTCGCTCAAGCGAAAACTCCATATCATGAGCTCTGACATATACAAGTTTACTGTCTTTAAAGTTATCTTTAATAAGCCCGAGTGCATATTCCATACCATTAGCAAACAAGTTGCGTCCGTGTTCTTCGTACTCAAAGTCGTCAGACATCTTTCCGGGATTAACCCAACGCATATCGTTGGTACCGCCATTAAGCAGTATGAAATCCGCACTCAAATCACGTTCTATAGCACTTAAAATCTGATTTGAAATCTGCACTCTACCGCGAGCTTTTCCGAATGTTGCACCGCTGACAGCAAAATCTGTCACCTGCATCTTATATCGCTTGGCAATCAGATCAGACAAGCCGACAGCGTTATTTCCTGTGCCGTACATAATACTGTCGCCAAAGCTCAGTATAGATTTGCCACTAAGCTTATTATAAATATCAAGCTCAGACATAAGATAGTCTACCTGCTGTTGTGTTACCATATCATCAGGATTAAAGCAACCATTTTCGTCAAGTTCAAAGTAGTCTAAGTACACAGTAGCTGCAGCTTCGTATTTTGCATCTATATCTTCATAGTCGGTACAATTAAGCACAAACCCATCTATATCATAATCAAGCGATTTTGTAAGCGAGGTAGCAACAAACTGTTTTGTCGCAGGAGTATAATGGTCAAACTCCATCCAACCCAGATACAACATGCCATTCTCAATAGCAGTCACAAAATACTCGCTACCATAAAAATAGTTTTTGTCGTAAACATGGCTGTAGCTCTCGCTGATATCAGTCCTCAACTCAACACCGAGCTTATCTATAAGCATCTCAAGCCACTCAACACGTGTGATAAATGTTGATGAAAAAGTCTCATCAAGGAACTTTGAGTATTCCTTGCACACAATATAAGTGTTCTCAAAATCATCTGTTTTTTCAGTCAACGCATGCAAAAAGCCATCGTAATTTTTCTCTTTAAATGCAAGTTCTGCTTCGGTGCTTTCTATACTTAAAGTCTCTAAAAAAGCATCATCTGAATCATTGTCCGTAGCACAACAACAGCAGGAGCATAACACCCCCACTGTCAGTAGCAATATTAAAAGAAATTTTAATCTTCCTTTAACAGACATGATTTTTCCTTATCTAAATGTAGTAATCTTATTTTTCAGGGACAATGATATTCATCGCCATAGGTATAATAGAGATAACAGGATCTTTCATACTGAAAATCTCGCCATCAAGACCAATATTAATGTTCTCACTGTGCACAAACTGAAGCTTTTTGCATTTTTTATGTATGATGAACGGAGCTTTCTTGTGCCCTATATGCTCACCACGTGTAAAAGCACCTATCAGTTTAGCAAATTTAAGAAGTGATACAGTAGGTACTGAAACAAAATCAATACAACCATCCTGAAAATCAGCACGTGGAGTAGCCTTGAATCCGCCACCATAGAATTTTCCGTTTCCTGCTATGCACATCATCTGGGTTTTATAACCATCAGGGAGATTGATAAGTTCTTCGTCAGCGTATGTTCTGAACTTATGTCTTCTCTTAGAAAACAAACAGTACACAAGTGCAACTTTATATGCAGCAGATCCTGTCATAAGTGGAAATCTCTTGATTTTCTGAGCCTGATTTGCAACTGCACAATCGTATCCGACAGAAATGCTGTTCATAGCGTAATTACCATCACACTCAAGCAAGTCAATAGTCACTATCTTGCCCTGAGTCATTTTTGAGAGATCAAGAAAATCATCAAATGAGCTATCAAAACTTTTGACAAAATCGTTTCCTGTACCAAGCGGGATAACACCCAGCGCACAATTATCAAGACCGACTAAGCCCGACATAGCCTCGTTAGCTGTACCGTCGCCACCACACGCATATACACGCACAAACTCATCAGCTTCGCTGACGTATTTTTTTGCGATAATTCTGGCATCTCCGCGACATTTAGTTACTTCTATAATACACTCGCCGTCGAGTTTCAGCGCAGCTATTTTTTGCTTTAATTCATCCACTCTGCTCTTCTTTCCTGCATATGCGTTCAGAATAAACAAATGTTTCATACTAACCCCTCAAACTCTCAGGATTTTATCCCAAGTCTTTACTAAACAGTGCAAGCTCTCTTTTTAGCGTACCTACAGGCAAACCGACAACATTGTAATAGTCACCGTAAATCCCTTTTACCAGTGTTTTTCCTTGTGACTGGATGCCGTACGCTCCTGCTTTGTCCATTGGATCATTAGTGTCTATGTATTCATAAATCTCACTATCAGTAAGGTCGAAAAACTCAACCTCTGTTATTGTACTGAAAGTTTTGATTTTATCTTCACAGACCAACGCACAACCTGTGCAGACAATATGCCTTCTGCCTGACAACATCCTAAGCATACGATAAGCGTCGTCTTTATCTTTAGGTTTGTTAAGCACCATATCATCCACTACAACTATAGTGTCACTTCCGATAACAATATCTGCTTTGTGAAGCTTTGATATATCTTTGGCTTTCAAAGTAGCAAGATATACGGGTATATCAAGCGGTGCTATGTTATGTGGCACTGTTTCTTCTGCGTTTGACGGTATTATCTCAAAGTCATCTACAATTTCTTTGAGCAATTCTTTTCGTCTTGGTGAAGCCGAAGCAAGAATAATCTTCTTCATATATGCTCCTTTCGCTCACCCTGATAAATACTTACTTACGTCTATATATAGTAAAAAATTTAGCAGGTTTTATTATCATTCCGATTATAGCACAAAGCCCGTAAAAAACAAACATAAATATACAAAAATTCAACATCTTAACACTTCCTCTATAAATTCTTTTTGAGTTCTTCCTCTCATGCTAGAATTATATAAAGTTAAGTGTACAATAAACGGTACTTTGCTTTGTGCTGATTATATAAAATTAATATGCATTTCTAATATCTTCTATATATCCTAAAAACTCGTCTTTTGCACTTTGTGGTGATATGATTTTCGCCTTGTCTTTAAAGGCAAACAGCCAACCGTAAAACGTAGGCGAAAGCATAACTTTAGTAGATAGTTCAAAGGTATTATCATCATTAAGTGATACAAAGACATTCTTTGAGAACCTATCAACCACCACACCTATCAAAGAATTATCAAAACGGATTTTTATATCTGTCAGTTTTCCGCCATACATACCGAAAACCTGTTTTGAATACATAGCCATATCGAATTTTGAGAACAGATCTTTACCATCGCGTTTCTCTTTTTCTAGCACTTCTACAGACTCCATCTTATCAATACGATAATGCTTGATTTTATCTGCTTCTTTGTCGTAAGCAATCAGGTAGTAGTTCTCATCGTCCCAGCTCATAGCCCACGGAGAAACTGTGTACTTCTCTCCGTTATTTCTACGCTGTTTTACAATCTTCTGTGCGCTGTCGCCTGACAACACCCACTGATAGTAGTAGAAGCTTATTTTACACCCTGAGTTTATTGCTTCGTGCACGCTGTCGATGTTATACTTCACCTTTTCGTTCATGGTTTTAACTCGGTTTGATACAACAACCTGGCGTTGTAATTTTCGTGCATCGTGCTCGCTAGCAAGGTTCTCTAGTTTTTTTATAAGATCATTTGACTTTTTATATGTAATAAATTTCGAACTTTGCACTGCGTCAACCAAAAGTTTCAGCTCATAAAGTTCAAAATCGCGACTTGCAAGGTAATACTCAACCGTCTTGCTCTTTGTACTGCATATATCAATATCAAAGTCTATCAGTGTTTTAATATCATTATAGATACTTTTGCGTTCAGCTTTAATATCATACTTCTCAAGATAAGCAATAATATCCTGAACAGTCACGCCGTGTTTTTCATCAGTTTTTTCTGTGAGATACTTTAGAATATATAAAAGCTTTAACTTCTGATTAGGATTTTTTGCCATAATGACCTCCGAAATTATCATGACAGATACTGTGCTAGTCCTACAACCAACGGCATTGTAACAAGAGATAGCAAGGTAGACGCAGAAACAAGCGATACAGAAAGCTCAGTATCATGCCCGTACTTTGCTGACATCATTGTTGTAATTGCCGCAACCGGTGCAGAGGTTGCAATAATAAGCGACACTAAAAGTTTGCCAGAAATACCGCACAATATCAAAACAAATAATGTAATAAGCGGTATAACAATAAGCCTTAACGCCATAGCAATATATGACCACACATCAGTGAAAGCTTTCTTAAGATTAGCGTTAGCTAGATAATAACCGATAATAAGCATTGGCACAGGTGAGTTCAACGCTGCCATATAGTTAATCGGCTGTGCAACAATGTTAGGCAGTTCAACCGAACATAAGAAGAGTATCACACCTATAATAGTACCAATGATACCCGGGTTAAGCAGTATCTTCGGTGACAATCCTTTGTCGCCCTTACCCTTCATTGTTATGAGTCCGTATGACCAGACAAAAATATTGAACATAGCTACAAAGGTAGCGCCGTAGAATACACCATCATCACCTAAAATTGCTTGTTGAAGCGGTAAAGACATATATCCGCAGTTTGAGAAAACAGTCGCAAATTTTAAAATAGTGCTTCTGCTTTTATCTTGCTTTCTGTATATCAGCTGTGCAATTATCACACTAAATAGTAATATACCGAAAGAACACGCCGCAGAAACAAGAAGCTTAATAAGCATAGTTGAGTCAAACTCTCGCTGGAACGCTCCGATAATAACGCAAGGAGTTACAAAGTAAAGCACAACATTTGCCATAACCTTTGCGCCGTTTTCGTTCACAAGCTTTGTTTTAGCACATACAAAACCAATGGCTAATATCACAAATAATATCAGAACCTGTTCTCCTACTGTCAAAAAACTGTCTAACATAATTACTCCCCAAACCCTAATTTATCTATAACTTTACTGTCCTATAATTTGTACTTTGTTAGTATAACACATATAGCCCGATATAACAACAGCACACATTTTTCCATCTCGGTAAAATGTACATTTTGAGACACACTTTATAGGTCAAATCATACAGAAAAGTGTCGTTTTATGTATTTTTTGCACAATCATGCCAAGATAATTTTAGTTAATATGCTGGTCAAAAAAAGGTAAGCGTGTAAAAAACATCTAATTTTAATTGTCATAAATATATAAAAAACGTCATAAAAATCACTTGCTTTGTTCAAACAGCCAAATTTTCTACGTTTGTTTGATTTTGCTAAAATTAATATATATAATTGTATTGCAAACGAAAGTTTGCTGCTAAATTGTTTTCACACGTAATTATTATAATTATTTTGAAAGAAGGAAATTAACATGGCTACAACAAAGAAAACAACTACAACTACAGAGAAAAAGACAACAACTAAGAAAGCTACAACT
>JAUMXP010000193.1 GCA_030529125.1 Eubacteriales bacterium
TGACACTTATTTTTCAACCAAGTATTCTGACAAATTCGAGATGCTCAAGGGTATTTCCATGGACATCTTCGTTTTTGATAAAACATCTGACAAAAAATTCTTTCAGAAACTGCATTTCAAAAGACTGATGACACTTAGAATGCTGATGAACGTCAGATGGATTAATCACCCACGCAAAGACAAAAACTACCGTTTATCAAAAATGCTGTTACCTATCCTGAGACTTTTCTCAATGGACACATACAGCAAACGATACGACAAATTACTGCGTAAATACGAAAAGCGCAAAACAAAGACTGTACTACCACCTGCAACCGACCATAAATGGCGCGGTGTTATGCCTAGTGTTTGGTTTGAGCAGGTCACTGATGCTAATTTCGACGGCGTTATGTCATATATTCCGACAGGTTATGATAACTATCTAAAGCAGTGGTACGGTGACGATTACATGGAATTATTGCCGCTTTCACAGCGTATTGGTTCTCACGATTTTTATCGACTTGATATTGGCAACGAAATACGTACTACTAACAATGCTGATGATAAAAACTTCAACTATAAAGGCGAATTACTATAAGGAGAAATAATTATGGTATTTTCAGTTATTCTTGCCGGTGGCACAGGCAACCGCATGGGTCACACAGACAAACCAAAGCAGTTCTTAACTATTAAAGACAAACCTATTATTATCCATACAATTGAAAAGTTCCTTTCTCAGCCTGAGTTTGAGAAAATCATTGTTCTATCCCCTGCTATGTGGATTGAACACACTAAGCGCATTATCGCAAAAACAATCGGTGCATGCGACAAAATTGTAGTCATTGAGGGTGGCAACACCAGAAACGAAACCATTATGAACTCAATCGCATATATCGAAGACAACTATGGTTTAGATGATGACACTATCATCGTTACTCATGACAGTGTGCGTCCATTTGTAACACATAGGATTATCAAAGAAAATATTGATGCCGCTATGAAGTACGGTGCTTGCGATACAGTTATCCCTGCTACTGACACTATAGTCGAAAGCATCGACGGCAATATCATCAGCGATATACCAAACCGCAATAATATGTATCAGGGCCAGACCCCACAGTCTTTCAAAGCAAAGAACCTGCGCGATATATACCTCTCACTCAGTGACACAGAGCGTGATATACTGACAGATGCTGCAAAGATTCTTGTTATGAAAGGTCAGCACGTACATCTTGTAAACGGCGAAACATATAATATTAAAATCACATACCCTTATGATCTGAAAATTGCTAAATCACTTTTAGAGGAAGAATGTAATGATTAACACAGTCTACAGGCTGAGTGCTCCAAAAAGATTTGAAATCGATTTTGAAGACATCAGCTTTAACGACAACTGCATAGTCAGACCGACACACCTGTCTATCTGTAACGCTGACCAGAGGTATTATCAGGGCACCAGAGACGCTAAAGTGCTCAAACAAAAACTCCCTATGGCTCTTATTCACGAGGGCATCGGTGAGGTTGTTTTTGATAAGAGTGGTACTTTTAGCGCAGGCGACAAGGTAGTTATGATACCTAATATACCGACTAAAGATGACGAGATTATAGCTGAGAACTACCGCGAAACCAGCAAATTCTGCGCTAGCTCCGAAGATGGCTTTATGAAGGAATTTGTTGAGATTTCTCCAGATCGCCTTGTTAAGCTCCCTGACAATATCAATCTAAATGTTGCAGCGTTTACTGAGATAGTCAGCGTAAGCGTGCACGCTATCTCCCGTTTTGATAAAATTGCACACGAAAGACGCGAAAAAATCGGTGTCTGGGGTGACGGCAACCTCGGCTTCATCACTTCGTTATTTTTGAAGAAGATGTTCCCACAAACTAAAGTATACGTGTTTGGTATCAGTATGGAAAAGCTCAGCGACTTCTCCTTTGTTGACGAAACATATATGACTACTGAAATCCCTGATGACCTCAAGATTGACCACGCTTTCGAGTGCGTAGGCGCAACAGGCTCGCCTGTAGCAATCGAGCAGATCATAAAGCACATCAACCCTGAGGGTACTATTGCGATTATGGGTGTATCTGAATATCCTGTGCCAATCAACACCAGAATGATTCTTGAAAAAGGACTTAGAATGTTCGGCACCAGCAGAAGTGGCAAAGAAGACTTTGAAAAAACTATTGAAATGTTTGAAAAGCACCCTGAAATCGTCAGCTATCTCACCCACATTGTTGGCAAGGTCGTAGAGATAAACGGCTACGCTGACTTTAGCAACGCTTTTGAAACTGATACCCGAACCGCATTCGGCAAAACTATAATGCACTGGAATTTATAAAAAGATGCATATCTGATTTTTCAGATATGCTCTTTTTTGATTGACATTTAAGTGTGTGTTTGATATAATACAAAAGGTCTAAAAAACCAAACATTTATGTGGATTAAGCGAAACGCTCCACCTCGGGTTACTCCCCCGTGTAAAAATTACGGAGTAAAAATTTAATATGCGGATATGGCGGAATTGGTAATGAAGCGACCGCTGCCGGTGGCAGATCAAGGGAGCGAAATGCTGTGTGAAATAACGAGTTATGACGAACACTTTAGTGTGAAGTCAGAACGACTATATTTCAGACTGGACGACGCGTATGGTTCTGTCTACGCCCCCTCGGTGTACTTTCAAATTAAGTTCACTATCCTGCATAAACAATGTGGATTAAGCAAAACGCTCCACCTCGGGTTACTCCCCCGGGTAAAAATTACGGAGTAAGAATTTAATATGCGCGGATATGGCGGAATTGGCAGACGCGTATGGTTCAGGTCCATATGAAAGCAATTTCATG
>JAUMXP010000194.1 GCA_030529125.1 Eubacteriales bacterium
ACTGTATATCGCGATGTTGTTGCTCAGCTGTCGTTTTGTCTTTATGAGGAGATGACGCAATGAATACACTGAGAATTTTAAGAGGTACGGACATTAGTATTTATGTAGACGATATTCTGCTGTGTTTTGTGATTTCGTTTGTTGCAAAGGAGAGTCAGGAGGTTTACAGGATAGAAGAGTTTTTGTCTGATACAGCGGTTGATACTGTCACGATGAGAAAAACTTACGAGATGACCATCACTGCACTGACTCATCTTGATGATAGCGTGTTTGATAAAGAAAAGTTTACTTTGTCAGTCAGAGATCATAACATGGTTTATGAGTATATAAACTGCCGTCTCAAAAGCAAAAAGCGCGATGCTGACTCACACAAGCCGATAGTTGATGTGTACACGATTGTTGCAACTGATATGAGAACAACGGAGGGATAGCATGGACGAATATGATTTATCTTTTAGCAATAACCCGATGGGTAAAGAAGAAATGCTTGTGAATCTTGATACAGTATATAGAATTTCTGAAGAATTTGAGCGTGACAGCAGAAGATACAACCGTGCGTTTATTGAGGAGCAGGAGGTGAGCACAGGATGAAACTATGTCCTATGAGATTTTGTGGATATACGTGGCACCACAACCCTAAGAGTCTGCAGATTGCAAGCGGTAAAAAGGTAGTCAGACTGCAGGTCCCATACGAAAACGATGTGTTGCAGAATTTCGGTGAAAAGCCGGTTGTCATCAGCGGTACTGGTGAATTGTACGGCGATGACTGTCTAGAACAGTACAAGGCACTTGAGAAAGTATATGAAAAAGGTAAGAGTGGTGTGTTGTGCTTGCCTGTGCTTTCTCCTTTTTATGCGTGCTTTGAGTCGCTTAAGATGATTTCACAGCCGTCTGCGTCTGTGCTAACATACAGCTTCTCTTTTGTACAGATTAGAAAAAGACAGACACTAAAACATTTTGAAAAGTCAGTAGAGGTCAAAGAGAACGAGACTTTGTGGGATATCGCTTATGAGAGCGATATGGATATAGAGGAGCTTGTTTTACTAAACCCTGACATAATGTTCATAAATGACCTCAAAAGCGTAGAGGAGGTGCATCTGTGCTGAAATTTGTTTTCACTGATATAAACGAAAAAGAGATAGTAAGCAAACTACCACTCGAGCTTACTGTGAATATCGAAGAAGATGTTCCTGCTGATGAGATGGTAGCTGTGTTCGAGTATTTTGACTGCGATGAGTTAAAGGATATTAAGATATTTGACGATGATACAAGGGTGTTCACGGGAATAGTTGACGAGCAACAGACTATCATTAAAAGTAGTGGTAAGTATCTCAAGATTATTGCTCGAAGTATGGCTGCAAAACTGCTTGATAACGAGAGCGTTCCAGTAAGCTATATGCACCCAAGCACAGAGATAATAGCCGCACGTCATCTTCACCCGTTTGGGCTTAAAGTTGATAACAGCGACAACACTACATATTTTGGTACTCAGACGGTTATTAAGGGCTCAACTAACTACAAAGCGGTTGATGATTTTGCAAAGAATGCATTCAACTCTACATTAAGAGTCAATGAGTTAGGAGAAGTTGAGTTTTCTAACAGAAAAAGCGATGTGACAACTGTCTTTTCAAACAGTGGTAACGGAATAAAGTATCTAAGCTTTTTTGAGTCGGTTAAGCGTTGCGAAGAAATATCTGCTGTGCGTATTAAGGTTGTAAATTCCTGTGGATATAATAACGTGATAAAAAACGCTGATGCGTGCGCACGAAAAATCCAGCGTGAGAGATACTTAAACGCAGTGCACACAGATACCCCTGCTTCGTATGCCGATAGTATGATAAAAATGGGCAGAAAGAAAGCATACACCCTCACACTTGAGTGTGAGGGTCATCATCTGCGTGTTTTTAAGACTAACGCTGTTGTGAGAGATACTCCTAAAGGTGAACTGTCTGAGCTATATGTAAGCGGTCTGAGATACCACTTAAGCGCAAAGGAAAATATAACAGTAGTGACTTTAAAGAGAAAGGAAGTATAGTATGTGGCTGCTTGATTATGTAACCAGAAATTCTTTTTCTAAAAGTGACCCGAGCTGTGGTGATGTAACCGCAGCAAACATGGGTAATGTAGCGGTGAACGCTTCACTTGAACACCGCGATGTTCCTATAGTCGCACCGTACGGTATTGTGTACAATCCGCCTGTTGGCGAAAAATCACTTGTCGTACCACTGTCTAAGAGCGAGGCGTGTGTGGGAGTTATAGCTCCTGACAAAGGGCTCAAAGAAGGTGAGTTGATGCTCTACTCAAAAGGTGGAGCATCAATCATACTGAAAAATGACGGCACAGTGCTTATAAACGGAAAGGTGTATGAGTAATATGGACGTAAAAATTGAAAACAAGGATATTAAGATTTCACATACCGGTACACCCCTGTACATAGACGAAGTAGAGGAAATCGCTCAGCGTGTGAAGATAGCGTGCTCTGTTAGAAAAGGCAGTTTCATTTATGACAGAGAGCTTGGAAGCTACGCACACACGCTTGATGTTGATGATGAGATGTTTATAGAAAAACTCGAAATGATGTATAAGGAAGCGACAATAGATATACCATACACTAAGCTCAGGGTGGTTTCAGTAGATAAAACTGCTGTGCCAGTTGTGGCGTATGTAGAAGTAGTGTGTGGGACAAAAAGTGTTGTGACGGAGGTGACAATCAATGGATAAGTATAGTGAAATTTTAGACAGAATGATTAGTAAATACGAGCAGCTCGCGGGGGTTGCGCTGAATAACGAGTCTGA
>JAUMXP010000038.1 GCA_030529125.1 Eubacteriales bacterium
TAATATGGCTAAGCCTATCTATACAGGTTCGCTTTTTGAAATAGAAGATAAAGTTTTAAGAGTAGTTTCTGTCGATGGTTATAGAATGGCTATCAGAGAAGAAAATATCGATAGTGAAAGTAAGAATAAATTTGTTGTTCCTGGTAAAACACAGAGCGAGATTTTAAAACTTATCACAGATGATAAAAAAGATGTTGAAATTATAGTAGGTCAAAGACATATCGGCTTCAAAATTGAAAATTATTCTATTATTTCACGTCTTATTGAGGGTAATTTCCTTGATTATAAAACAACAGTCCCAAAAACAGCTCAGACAGAGCTTGTTATTAATACAAGATTACTTTCAAATGCTGTAGATAGAATGTCACTCCTTACAAATGAAAAAATTCAGTCTCCTGTCAGAATGACAATTTCTTCTGATCAGATTAAATTATCATGTTCTACAGCTGTAGGTAAAGCAAATGATGTGCTTTCTGTGTCTACAATCGGCTCAGACGTTGAAATTGGATTTAATAATAGATATTTACTCGATGCACTTAAAAATAGCGATACAGACGAAATTAAGCTTATTTTAAACGGTCCTTTAGCTCCTATGGTTGTAAAACCTGTTAATTCAGACAGTTTTACATTCCTTGTAGTACCTATGAGATTATCAAATGAGGGCTAAAATGAGTAGAGAAATTATTAATATAAATGAAGATTTTATTCGTTTACAGGACCTTATAAAATTTGCTGGTATAACTCCTACAGGTGGTCAAGCAAAATATCTTATTCAGAATGGTGAAATTAAGGTAAACGGTGAAGTATGCACCATGCGCGGTAAAAAAATGCGTGATGGTGATATAGCTCAGTTTGAAGATAGGATTATTGAGGTAAAAATAGATTGATAGTAAAAAAACTTAAGTTTGAAAATTTTCGCAATCTTTCAAACAATGAGATTGTCCCATGTGAAAAAGTTAATGTAATTTATGGAGATAATGCTCAGGGTAAAACTAATTTGCTTGAAGCAATATGGCTTTTTTGTGGTGGACATTCATTCAGAGGTTCAAAAGAAAATGAACTTATCAAATTTGAAGATAGTTATTTCAAACTTAATATGGATTTTTTCTCTTGTGGAAGAGATCAAAGTGCAGAAATATCTTTTTCTCAAAATAAAAAGAAAATCAAAATTAATTCAGTAGATAAAAATTCATCATCTTATTTGACAGAAGTTTTTTCGTGTGTGGTTTTTTCTCCTGAAAATATGACTTTAGTAAAAAGAGGACCATCATTAAGAAGAAAATTTTTAGATGGTGCTATCTGTCAACAGCGTATTCGTTACGCTGCAGCACTTGCAAAATATAATCAGATAATTAATCAGCGTAATGCTCTATTAAAAGATATTTATAAACACAAAGAACTCAAAGATACCCTTCCTATATGGGATGATTCTTTAGCTGTGACAGGTGCTATTATCTTAAAAGAGCGTATGGAATATATTAAAGATCTGAAAATCTATGCTCAGAAATTTCACGAAGACATATCTCAAGGCTTAGAAAAACTCGACATTGAATATATTTCAAATTGCAATGCTCAAACAGACGATACAATAGAAGAAATTACTGAAAAATTAAGAGAAGCATATAATAAATCACGCAGTGAAGATTATCATACAGGATATACTAATATTGGTCCGCATCGTGATGATATGGAGATAAAGATTAACGGTATATCTGCTAAAACTTTTGGTTCACAAGGTCAGCAGCGATCTGCAGTTTTATCTCTAAAACTTGCTCAGGCACAAATGTTATATAAAAAAAATAACGAAAAACCTGTTATTCTACTTGATGATGTGTTGTCTGAATTAGATCCGAAACGTCAGGATTTTCTACTCAATAAAGTAGAAGATTATCAGGTTTTTGTAACTTGTTGTGAAGAATCAAACAAAGAGCAATTAAAATCCGGTAAAGTTTTTTATATTAACGGTGGTGAGGTTAAGTAATGTACTTACATTTAGGTAATGAAACAGTTATTAAAACTGATGAGATTATCGGTATATTTGACCTCGATACATCAACTGTTTCTAAGCATACACGCGACTATCTAAGGTTGTGTGAAAATAATAAAGAAGCTTTTACTGTATCATACGAGCTTCCTAAATCTTTTATTTTATGTGATGATGGTAAAAGTCAGAAAATATATATATGCCAGTTATCATCAAAAACAATTCAAAAGAGATTGTTATCACGAAAGGATGCAAATTTATGAAAATAACAAAATGTCCGTATTGCGGAAAACAACTCAGCTTTTTTCAAGCTTTTCTTATCCGTACAAAATGTTAATATTTTTGCAACAAATTTAAAAAAGAATCTAATATTCTGATTAAAAAATCATTATTAGGACCATTTTTTGTAGCACTTATATTATCATTGATAATTTTAGGATGTTTCTTCTTTTTAACAGATAGAACAAGTTTGTGGTTTATGTTCTTTGTAGCTGTGCCATATATCTTTTTCTATGCAATTACTCCATTTTTTGTGGAGCTTAAACCACGTAAAAAACACATGGATGTTTTATATGACACAGGAATAATTGAGAGTCCAATAGTTGATCCTGATCCAACAATGGCAGAAACATCAAACGTAGTACCTACATTTGTTGATGATGTAGTGCTTACTGATGATGATAAGCCAGTAATAAACAAAGATATTTTCAATGCTATAAAAGAAGACAGAAAAATTGTAGAAGACGAAGATTCAGGAGATACAAAGAGTTTCTCTAAATTTGAGAATATCAGTAGTAATACAGACTTAGGTGATACAATGCCTGTTGCAGATATTAAAGATATTTCATCTAATGATGTTGAAATAAATAAAGAGAGAAAACATTACGATTTATCTAACTTTGATTAATAGATATGCCAATAATTTTTTGGAGGTAGTATTTTGGATAATTTAGAAAAGAATTTGGAACAAAATGAAATAACAAAAGTTGAAAACGAATATGGTGCAGACGAAATTCAGGTTTTAGAAGGATTAGAAGCTGTTAGAAAACGTCCGGGTATGTACATCGGTTCTACAGGTGAGCGCGGATTACATCACCTTGTATATGAAATTGTTGATAACTCTATTGACGAAGCTTTAGCTGGTTATTGTTCAAAAATCGAGGTTTCTATCTTACCTGGTAATATAATCAGAGTTAAAGATAACGGTCGTGGTATTCCTGTCGGCATCAATCAGAAAATGGGCTTACCTGCTGTTACTGTTGTATTTACAGTATTGCATGCCGGCGGTAAATTCGGCGGTGGCGGATACAAAGTATCCGGTGGTCTGCATGGTGTAGGTGCATCAGTAGTTAACGCGCTGTCTACATGGCTCGAAGTCAGAGTTTGTGACGGTGAAAATATCTACTACCAGCGTTATGAACGCGGTTCTATTATGAATGACCTTGAAATTATCGGTCAGTCAACTGAGAAAGGTACTGAAGTACTGTTCAAAGCTGATCCGGAAATTTTTCAGGATACAGATGTATATGATTACAACACTCTTGCAAAGAGATTGAGAGAACAGGCATTTCTCAATGCAGGTGTTAATATTGAACTTAAAGACGAGCGTGATTCCGATAATATTATCTCAAAAACTTTCTGGTACAAAGGCGGTATCAAAGAGTTTGTTGAGTACATACATAAGAAAAAAGGCTATACACCTATTCACGAAGAAATTATCTTCCTTCATGCCTCAAATGCAGAAGATACCTGCGAAGTAGATATAGCACTGCAGTATAACGATAGCTATAACAACGATATCCGTTCGTTTGCTAATAATATCCATACCACAGACGGTGGTACTCACGAAGAAGGTTTCAGACGTTCACTTCCTCGTGTTATGAACAACTATGCTACTAAATTTAATAAAATCAAAGATAAAGACAAAGATTTAAAACTCGAGTTTGAAGACTACAAAGAAGGTCTTACAGCTATTATTTCCGTAAAAATAACAGAAGCTCAGTTTGAGGGTCAGACTAAAGCTAAACTTGGTAATACAGAAGTAAGAACTTTAGTTTCAAAATTGATTACGGACAAGTTTTCAGAATTCTTGGAAGAAAACCCTCAGTCTGCTTCTGCAATTTTAGACAAAGCATTAGCATCTGCTAAAGCCAGAGAAGCAGCTAGAAAAGCTAGAGAGTCAGTCAGAAGAAAATCAGCATTAGATAGTGCTACTTTACCGGGTAAACTTGCTGACTGCCAGTCAAAGGATAGTTCAGAAACTGAGATTTACATCGTAGAGGGTGACTCTGCGGGTGGTTCAGCTAAACAAGGTAGAGACAGACGTTTCCAAGCTATCTTGCCACTTTGGGGTAAAATGCTCAACGTTGAGAAAGCACGTCTTGACCGTGTTTATGGCAACGATAAATTAACTCCTGTTATCACAGCACTCGGTGCAGGTATCGGCGAAGAATTTGATTTAGAAAAACTCAGATATGATAAAGTTATTATCATGGCCGATGCTGACGTCGACGGCTCACATATCAGAACACTTCTGCTTACATTCTTCTTCAGATTTATGAGACCTCTAGTTGAAGCAGGTCACGTATATATAGCACAGCCACCACTGTATCGTATCACTAAGGGCAAAGAACATCACTATGCATATTCCGATATTGAGCGTGACGAAATCCTTGCATCTCTTGAAGGCAAGACCGATATTCAGCGATACAAAGGTCTTGGTGAGATGGACTCAGAACAGCTGTGGGAAACAACTATGAACCCAGAAACCAGAACAATGCTTCGAGTAGAACTCTCCGATGCAGAACTTGCAGACGAAACATTCTCTATTTTAATGGGTGATAAGGTTGAACCACGTAGAGAGTTCATCGAAACTAATGCAAAATACGTTCAGAATCTTGATATATAATTCGTAATTTATCGGATATTAAAATTTAACTATTGGATAAAAAACGACAAAGAATGATAGAAGGTGCTTAATTTGGATAATGAAAAGAACTTAAATGTTAATCCTGAAAATACAGAAAGTAATACTACAGGTAAGGTTATAGATGTTGATATTAACCGCGAAATGAGAAAGTCATTCCTTGACTATTCTATGAGTGTTATCGTATCACGTGCGCTGCCTGATGTTAGAGATGGTTTAAAGCCGGTTCATCGTCGTATTCTCTACACTATGTTCGAAAATGGTCTTGAACCTAACAAGCCATATCGTAAGTGCGCTGACACAGTTGGTAACGTGCTCGGTAAATATCACCCACATGGTGACTCCTCAGTTTACGATGCAATGGTAAGACTTGCGCAGGATTTCTCAATGAGATATATGCTTGTTGATGGTCATGGTAACTTCGGTTCTGTCGACGGTGATCCACCTGCTGCTTACCGATATACTGAGTCAAAACTCTCAAAAATTTCGCTTGAGATGGTTACAGACATCGACAAAGAAACTGTCGATTTTATGCCTAACTTTGACGACAGACTTAAAGAGCCTACAGTTTTACCAAGTAGATTTCCTAACTTGCTTGTAAACGGTAGCTCAGGTATCGCTGTTGGTATGGCTACCAATATTCCACCTCATAACTTAGGCGAAGCAGTAGATGCTATGTGTATGCTTATCGACAACCCTGATGCTGAAGTTGCTGAGATTATGGAATGTATGCCAGGTCCTGACTTCCCTACAGGCGGTATTATTATGGGTCGTTCAGGTATCAGAGCTGCTTATGCTACAGGTAGAGGTAAGATTATCGTTCGTGCTAAGACAGAGATTGTTGAAGCTAAGAACGGCAGATTCAAGATTATTGTTACTGAGCTTCCATATGTTGTAAACAAAGCAAGACTTATTGAAAATATTGCTGAGCTTGTTAAGGACAAGCGTATCGACGGTATCTCAAATATTGAAGACCATTCTGACAGAAATGGTATGCATATCGAAATTGACATTAAGCGCGAGGCATCACCACAGGTTGTATTAAACCAGCTTTTCATGCTTACTCAGCTTCAGTCAACTTTCGGTTGCATTATGCTCGCTATTGTTAACGGCGAACCAAAGATCTTAACACTCAAAGAGATGTTACAGCACTACATTGACCATCAGGTTGACGTTATTACACGCCGTACTATTTATGATCTCAGAAAAGCTAAAGAGAGAGCGCATATTTTAGAAGGCTTGAAGATAGCCATCGATAATATCGACGAGGTTATCGCTATCATCCGTAAGTCTAAAGACCAGGCATCAGCTAAACTCGGACTTATGGAAAGATTTAATCTTGACGATATTCAGGCACAGGCTATTGTACAGATGCGTCTTGGACAGCTCACTAATATGGAGCGCTCAAAGATTGAAGACGAAATCGCTGCATTAGCTGCAAAAATTGCAGAATACAACGAGATTTTAGCATCTGAAACACGTAAACTCGAACTCGTAAAAGAAGAAGCTATCGCAGTACGCAACAAGTATGCTGACCCACGTAGAACAGAAATCTGTGCTATCAGCGGTGAGGTTGATATTGAAGACCTTATTCCTAAGGAAGACTGCGTAGTTACTATGACAAAGTTTGGTTATATCAAGCGTCTTAGTGAAGATACATACAAGCTTCAGCGTCGTGGTGGTCGAGGCGTATCTGGTATGACTAGAAAAGAAGACGACATTGCGACAGAGATGTTTATCTCTAATTCTCACGACTTTATCCTCTTCTTTACTGACAAGGGCAGAGTATACAGACTTAAGTGTTACGAAATTCCTGAGTCTTCTCGTCAGAGTAAGGGTATGAATATCGCAAACCTGCTTCCTATAGCAACTGACGAAAAGGTTACTTCAATGATCAGAGTTCCTGAGTTTGATGAAGAGAAATATCTCATCATGGTTACACGTCAGGGTATTATCAAACGTATTGAACTCAACGCATATAACACTGCACGTAAGGGCGGCTTGATTGCACTTGATCTTAACGAAGGTGACGAGCTTGCTTGGGTTAAGATGACTAACGGCACTAATGACGTTATCATTGCTACTCGTCTGGGTATGGCTATTCGTTTCAACGAAAACGATGTCAGACCAATGGGTAGACAAGCTAGAGGTGTTAAAGCGCTCAAGCTAAAAGAAAACGACTATGTTATCGGCATGAGTGTTATCGATGACGACGGCTACGTGCTCACAGTTTCTACTACAGGTTATGGTCGTTTGTCACTTCCAACTGATTATCGTACTCAGAGCCGTGGTGGTAAGGGTCTTACTAACTACCATGTTGAAAAGTATGGCGAAGTTGCAGCACTGAGCGTAGTATCCAAAGATGACGATGTTATCATCATCTCTGCAAACGGTGTTATTATCCGTATCAAAGCTGATACTATCCGTCAGTGTGCTCGTCCTTCTAAGGGTGTAACTGTTATGAAGATTAAAGACGACAACGAAGTAGTGACAATAGCAGCTGTACCTCACGAAGACGGCGAAACTGATGAAACCGAAGTTGCAGAAACTGAAACAGCAGAAGCTGTTGAAGAAGAGAAGGCAACTGAAGAATAATTA
Source organism: Eubacteriales bacterium (assembly GCA_030529125.1). Lineage (GTDB taxonomy): Bacteria > Bacillota > Clostridia > Oscillospirales > Acutalibacteraceae > Ruminococcoides. The sequence continues at coordinate 7,509 of JAUMXP010000038.1, forward strand.
TAATTTTGAGGGGGCGATATTCGCCCCTTCTTAAAGGATAATGTATGAAAAAAACAATTTGCATTTTACTTATTGTACTGATGGTTTTGTCTTTGTGTGCATGTTCAAGTAGTGAAGAAGATGTTACAGAGAGCGAAATCGTAGAAGAACAAAATGTCAACAGCGGTCCTGTTGCAAAAACTGTCACTTACGAAGAAAGCAAGAATAACTTAGGCGCACGATACACTTTTACACTTGTAGAATTCAACACAATGTTAAATGAAGAGTGCAAATCTTTGGGTGATGCGACTTTGATATTGATAATTGGCAGAAAATGTCTGATACGCTGGTTGATGATAATGGGATTGAGTACACATCATACTATTACGCGACAGACGTATTGACTATCACAGCGGCTGTTGAGAATGAGTCCGGAAAAGTTATGAACTTAGGTTGTGGCTCATCGTACGAAGAATTTGCAAACGGAAGCGCAGATTTTCAGTACAATATTATGTTCACCTCGGCAATTCTTGCGATGGTTGCAGGCGGTTACGATGATGACGCACTTGAATATTTGTATTACATCTTCTTTGATTCAGCAAAATATGACGAATCATTTTTCTACAACAACAGTGTATATATGATGAATCTCAGCTCTGCTAACGATGGCACAGACGCGGCATTATTGTTTATGATGTCACCATGCAAAGATGAGATTCTAAAGGAATGGGAACTTACAGATTACAGCAGCTATGAAAATGCAAGTGTATTAATACTTGAATAATAGCTGAAAAAATATTGTGCTGAATGCATAATGCAGACAGTGCACGTAAAGGGGAAAGATAAAATGGCGGAAATTTACATCTTACGAGTACTCACAGGTGTCAGATTTTCAAAAATCAGCAAAGTGTTAAACACAGTCAAAGAACAGTCAGGTCAGAGCAAGATCAAAACTTTCTTTGATATTATCAATTGTACTCTTCGCTACGGCGCAGGCTACAACGACTATGACATTTTTCAGTTCTATAACATTGATAAAAAGAAGCGCAAAACTTATGTAACACGTGTACTGAATAAAAAAATTATCATGAAGTGCAACGATCAGAGCGTTTCTGACGAGCTTCATTATAAGAGTCGTTTCAACCGCAAGTATTCTAAATATCTCGGTCGTGGTTGGTACGATATGGAAAGAGGTACATTCGAAGAATTTGAGAAATTCTGCTCAGATAAGGAGTACTTATTCTGCAAGCCAGATGGTCTTGATTCAGGTCGTGGTATTGAAAAGCTCAAAATCGCTGATTTTGAGAGTATTGAAAAACTCTACGACTATTGCAAAGAAAAGAACTTCGGTGTAGTAGAAGAAGTTGCAAAACAGCATCCTAAGATGGCATCGCTCCATCCTGAATCAGTTAACTGTGTGCGTATGCAGACTATCGTAGTTGACGGTAAGCCACACCTTGTTTATGCAGCTTGCAAAGCAGGTAACGGCGGTCACTTTGTTGACAACTTAGGTTTTGATGGTATCAATATTCCTGTAGATAAAGAAACAGGTAAACTCATAAAAACAGGCCGTACAGAGCACAGACAGTTGTACACAGAGCATCCACGTACAGGTGTAGTTTTCGAAGATTTTGAGATCCCTATGTTCAAAGAAGCTGTTGAGCTGTGCTTTAAAGCCGCACTTGATACTCCTGACGTAAAATTTGTTGGTTGGGACTGCTACATCGGTGAGAACGGACCTGGTATTATCGAAGCTAACGACTACCCTGACTATTATTTCTGGCAGTTGCCTGAACTCACACCTGACAGACTGGGTATTCTTCCATATTTCGAGGGACTGTTCAAGCAAAAAATCACACCATACAGAAAAATCAAGTAATTTTGATTTTAATTTACTATATCTAAGACATAATGATATAATAAGCCACGGTTTACGCTGTGGCTTTTATATTTGTCTATTTTTTGATAAAATTTTCATATAAATGAAACCTTTTGTGGGGTTTAATGGATATTAATATATGAAGGGGGATAGAAAATGGTCGATGCACAGTTTTTTGGTATGGACTACGAGCAGGTAGTCAGAAAATATAAAAAGACTGTTGGTTCAGTGTGTGTTATGCGACTCAAGAACTGGTCTGATGCAGAAGATTGTTTTCAGAACACCTTCTTTAAACTCTACTATAATTCCCCTGAATTTGAGAGCGAGGATCACCTTAAAGCGTGGCTGATACGCGTTGCAATTAACGAGTGCAACCGCTACATACGAAAAAACCGTCCTCACTATACACTTGATGAAGTGAATGACGATGGTGTCGACTTTCCGACTGATAAATGCGATATGTCATGGGCACTATTTAGGCTGGATAATAAATACCAAGAGGTACTATATCTGCATTACTGCGAGGATTATCCGGTCAACGAAATAGCAAAAATACTCAATAAATCCCCTAACACTATAAAAACGCTACTAAGGCGTGGTCGCGAGAAACTCAAAAAATTATACGGAGGTGAGACACATGAGTGAATTCAATTTTGATAAAATGAAAAACCTTGAAATCCCTGATACTTGGGTTGATGGTGCACTCAATGTGCCACCAAAAAAGAAGTTACCTGTAATTTGCGTAAATTTCAGCAGAGTTGCAACTGCTGTTGCGTGCTTGCTGGTAGTATGTCTTGTTGGGGTTATCCCCTTCATCATTAACCCTGACAACGACATACTGCCCGTAGCGACTAAATCTACAGATCCTACCTACAATACAGTAACCGAATTGACTTTAGATAATACAGATGTTACTCAAACAAAAGGTGAGGAGCAAACGCAAAATCCATCAGAGAATATAATTGTTGATATTCAAACAGAAACTTCAAATCCTAGCACTAACACGGAAGCTATAGAGCCTAGTGAAAGCACGCAAGCTTCAGAAACAATCATTCCTGATAACAGTACAACTGAGCCGACACAAGTGGACACGCAAGCAACACAACCGTCTATTCCGGAGGTTATTTTACCAACCAACGACTCTCCAGAAGATTCGTCTGGCCCTGATTTTTTGTCAGGAGATTGTATAGTTTCGGTTTCTCCTAGCTTTTTGGTCGGAAGCGGTAATATATACTGCAAAATAAAAGATGAATCTAATATACATATCGGCGACAACCATCTGTATTCACAGCAGCATGTAGCATCTTTCTATTCGGGTTTTGGCAGTGTGTACTATTATCTCTACAGCCCTCAAAAAGCAGGTTTGGTGCTGGAACCAGGAATATATTACTATTATTTCTACAACGAACACAGTGTTCCTATCTGTAAAGCCACGGTTGTTATCAACTGAATAAAATAATGAAAAAAGCCTGATTTTTCAGTCAGGCTTTTATTTTTTATAAAAAAATGATAAAATTTTAAAAAAAGTGAAACATTTTGGCGTTCTCAAGTGTTTTATATATACAAGGGGGGATTTTATGGCGGATACTCTGTATGCCGGACTGACTTATGAAGAAGTTGTCCACAAGTTTTACAACACTGTAGCATCAGTGTGTGTTTTACATATCAATAATTATGCTGATGCTGAAGACTGTTTCCAGAATACGTTTATAAAGCTGTTTCAGAATTCCCCCGAATTTAATGGCGAAGAACACTTAAAAGCGTGGCTTATCAGAGTTGCAGTGAACGAGTGCAACAACTGCCGTAGAAAAAACAGATTTATAATCAAATTCAAAGAGAATTCAGCTAAAAACGCCATATTTTTCCCTGATAATGACAGCAGCGATATTTCGTGGGCGCTTGTAAAGCTCGAGCCTAAGTACCGAGATGTAATGTATCTTAGATACAGCGAGCAATACAGCACAAACGAAATCGCCGAGATTTTAGGAAAAAATCCTAACACTGTCAGAACTTTGCTCAAACGCGGTAAAGAAAAGCTTAAGAGCATTTACGGAGGTGATGACGTATGAGTGAAAAGAACTTTGACAGTATCAAGAACTTTTCTGTACCAAAGTCATGGATTGATAACGCACTCTCTGTACCTGCATCAGGCAAAAAGAAACCCGTGTTATTCTTAAATCTCACCAGAACAATTGCAACAGCTGCAACTATCATACTTGTTTGTACAATCTCTGTTATGGTGTTTATGCTGTCAGATGATAACGCAAAACTTCAAACCGCTACTAAACCTCCTACCACTTCATCAGATGGTGTAGATGATCACAATGATCCAAACTCCCCTACAGATTCAACTGATGAAAAGGTTGATGAAACTAAAAACAATAATTCACATAAACATTGGTTTGATAATATTATTAAGCCTGATGGCAATGGGTCTATTTTAGACGATATCTTACCTACAAGACCGAGACCAACTCGTCCGTCAGCTACTACACCTACACAGGGTGTAGAGCCAACTTCACCTTTGCCACCAGATGATAATAGACCAAGTGTGCCACAACCTACCATTGAGCCACCAGAGGATCCATCGGAAGCTCCACCAGTAGAACCGTCACAACCGCCAGCGCCTACAGAACCAAAACCATGGGAACCAATCTATCCGACAGATCCT
>JAUMXP010000039.1 GCA_030529125.1 Eubacteriales bacterium
TATCCATTTCACGCTTTGAACAAGCGCTGTCGCCGTTGATTTCGGCTGCTTTTTCGATGAGGTCATCTGTTGTGTCACCCTGAGCGGATACAACAACGACGACGTTATTACCTTTTTTGTAAGTGTCTGTGACAACTCTTGCGACGTTCATTACGTGCTCAGCGTCTTTAACTGAACTGCCACCGAACTTTTGTACAATTAAACCCATATATTGAACTCCTTTTATAGATCTCCGACACGGATAGCAGATTCAACCTTGATACCGCTATTGTTCAGAGTATCGATATTTTTCTCAATTTCACCGTAAGCAAGAGGCTCACAGATAAAGGCAATTTCGCCTTGTTTTGCATCGTCTTTTGAAAGAATGTGAATATCTTTGAAAAGCTCTTCTGCTTTAGTATATGCAGCTTTTGTGTCATCGGCAATAGCACGGATGTACATAGCTGTGACAGAGTCTTTATAGTCAATGACTGATGAGTTGTCAGAATCTGTCCAGAATAGATACTTTCTGTTTTTCAGATGTTTAGCACAGTCAACGATATCAGCAACAACCGCTGACGCAGTTGGTAACTTGCCTGCGCCCTTGCCGTAGAACACTACGTCGCCTGTACAGTCACCTCTGACCATAATGCCGTTGAATACGTCATCTATGTTAGCAAGCTGGCTTTTGTTAGGAACAAACATAGGAGCAACTAAAATATCGCACTTGTTGTTCTCAAGTCTCTTGACTTTACCGATAAGCTTGATTACACCGCCCCAGATTTCAGCGTACTTAACATCATCTAAAGTGATTTTTGTGATACCCTCTGTGTGTACTGCATCAGGGTAAATATGCTTACCAAAAGCTAAAGATGCAAGGATACATATCTTGCGGCATGCATCGTGACCTTCGACGTCTGCTTCAGGGTTACGTTCAGCATAGCCTAAATCCTGAGCAAGCTTTAATGCAACGTCAAACTCCATACCCTCATTGATCATCTTAGTGAGTATGAAGTTTGTGGTGCCGTTTAAGATACCTGCGATTTCGGATACATTGTTAGCAACAAGGCACTGATTGATAGGACGGATAATAGGAATACCGCCACCAACTGATGCTTCGAAAAGGAAGTTTGCGTTGTTGTCTTTAGCAATAGATAGGAGCTCTGCGCCGTGTGCTGCTACGAGCTCTTTGTTTGATGTAACAACGCTCTTGCCAGAAAGCAAGCAGCGTTTAACATAATCATAAGCAGGGTTTAGTCCACCCATAACCTCGATTACAACGCGTACATCGATGTCGTTGATAATATCATCAAAGTTCTTTGTGAATCTGTCAGCCAGAGGACTGTCAGGGAATTCACGTAAATCAAGAATGTACTTTATGTACAGCTCTTCGCCTAAAGAAGCAAAGAGCTTGTTTTTGTGTGTCGTTAAAATTTCTGCGACACCGGAGCCAACCACTCCGTGACCCATTATAGCAACTGAAACCATATTTATATAAACCTTTCAGAAAATTGTTAATTCAGTTTTCGGATAACCGAAAAGTAAAGACCGATACGTAATTAATGAAACTCTGCAACAGGTGGCTCGATTTCACCGCCGCCTTCTTCAGGTGGAGCAGTGGTTTCGCCTTCAGGTAGAGTCTCCGTTGTCTCACCTGTGCTATCTGTTGTTTCATCAGACTGAGTTGAATCATCAGTGGTGTCTTCAGTAGGTGCGTAGTAGGAAGGTCCGCCACCAAATGCCATATGATAACCATTACAGTAATCAGGCAACTTGTTCTGTGGATAGTAACCAGTACCTGTGCTGGTACAACCAGGAGAAGCAAGCAGACCTGAGCCCTTACAGTAGGTAGCTTCTACAACTGTGCTTGGTTGTACGTATCCTTTGACTTCTTTGCCTTCGAGATACTTTGTCATAACTTTGCGCCATGTTGTAGTGGCGATTGAGGTGTAGTAGATTCTGCTTGGATTATCGTAACCTGTCCATACAGCGAGTGTACAGTAAGGTGAAGCACCAACAAACCATGAGTCTTTATCATCATCGGTTGTACCTGTTTTACCGATGATATCCCAACCATAGACGTCAGCATTTCTAGACTGTGAATGCTGTGATGTCTGTACATTGTAACGCAGAGTTCTGTTCATAGCCCATGCTGTTTCAGGTGAATAAGCCTGTACAGGTTGGTTGTTTCTGTTATCTAAGATAATAGTGCCGTTCTGGTCTGTAACATAGTAGTAGGTGTATGGCTTGTAGTACAAACCGCCATTACAAGTGTAGGTCATAGCGGCAGCCATCTCTCTGACAGTAACGCCACCTGACATACCACCAAGGGACAGAGCACCTAATGAGTAAGGGTCAACGTCCGGATCCAGATGTTCAAAGCCCATAACGTTTACAGCTTGATTGTATGCTGTCTGAGGACCGATGTTTTTCATAGTCTGCACAGTAGCAGCGTTAGATGACCATGACAGAGCCTCAGGGACTGTCATGTATCCGTTGTAAGTTTCGTAAGCGTTGTTAGGACCAGCAACCAGAACACCCTGGTCGTTATATCTGTACTTTTCTATTGGTTCGTCGAGCACGAGACTGGAGTAGTGATTGAGTCCTGTTTCATGCGCGATAGGGTAAGTGAAGATAGGTTTGATAGAAGAACCCGGCTGTAAAACTGCGTCTGATGCGCGGTCAAACAACAGGTTACCATCTTTTTTCTGTGAGCTACCGGTAGTAGCAATAACTCGACCTTCAAAGTCTATCATAGTCATACCGATCTGCAGATCAGTGCCGTAGTCGTCGTTACAGTGTAAACCCTCGTACTCAAGCATTTTCTGAGTTTCAAGGTCCATAGCACAGTAGATCTTAAGACCTTCTGTGAAGAGCTTTTCAGAAGCAGCATTTTCGCTGATGTCGTAGTACTTAGCAAGATCTCTGACGAGGTCGCCTGTCATCTGGTCGATGTACCAGTTCTGAATATCTTTGACTTCCTCTTCTTCTTCGTTCTGATTGCCTCTGTAATCAACAAACTCAAGATTCTCCGATTCTTTCATCGCTTTTTCGTATTCTTTTTTAGTGATCATATCCTGCTCGTACATCTGATCAAGAACAAGCTCTCTACGGATTTTGTTGTTTTCAGGGTAAATGAGCGGATTCCACTTAGATGGGTTCTGGGTGATACCTGCGATAGCGGCACACTCGCAAATAGTACATTCGCTGATGTCTTTATCAAAATAGAGCTGTGCGGCTGCCTGTACACCCTGAGCGTTGTTACCGAAGTTAACTACGTTGAGATAAGCTTCTAAAATATCGTCTTTCGAGTATTCGCGCTCAATGTTTAAAGCTCTGAAAATCTCTCGAAGTTTACGGGTAAGACTCACTTCGTTATCATCAGTTATGTTCTTGATGAGCTGCTGAGTAAGTGTTGATCCGCCGTAATCATCAGAACCAGTCATCAGACTGATAACAGCACCGCCTGTACGTACCCAGTCAACACCGCTGTGTTCGTAGAAACGTTTGTCTTCAATAGCGATAACCGCCTTGCCCATATAGTCAGGCATATCCTGAAGATCAACCCAGATACGGTCCTCTGTACCGTACAGCTTCTGGTATTCTACAAACTCGCCCGTATCAGGGTCTTTGACGTAAATAAACGATGACAGGTTCAGTGAACGAGCGTTTAAGTCGATACCTGTTGGCTCATTAGCAAGATTGAAAATATATATACCGACGGATATCATAATAACAATACCCGCACAAATGAAGACCGCAAGACAAGTCTTGACGATTTTCCAAACAGCGGAGAGGGCTACCATAGCACCTGAACGCTTTTTGGTTACTTCTATTTTATCGGTATATTTGCTGATGTCGGTTTTTCTCATATTTCCGACCTCCTCATAAAATACATATAGCCACAATAAGTATAACACTAATATGGCAAAAAATAAATAATTTTTTGTGAATTAACTGGAGATTTTTCGAGTCTTATAGTGTATAAAAATATGAATATTACATAAAAAACGTGCAAAAATAGTGTCGAGGTGCATTTACATGAAAAAATTGATACCTATTTTTGGAGCGTTTGCGATAATTTGTGTGATAATTTCTACACTGACTGCCCAAAGTAAAACGGATACTCAAAACGTGGATAATACAACGCAAGCTACAGTTTCGCAAGAACAAAAAACATATATGGTTAAAAGCCAGAACGGAAGAATTGTCGTTATGTGCGGGGATGAGCTGTACTACAGAACTACGACAGCGGTTAGCACTCTGCCAAAAAAAGACCAGAAAATCCTTCTGTACGGAATCAAGGCGCAAACGCTTGAGGAAGTCGAACTGATTCTAAGGGATTATTGCAGTTGATTCTTTGAATTTTTGCTATGTTTTTCTATTATTATTACCTTGATTTGTGCAATACTTGTCTTTTTTCTATAATTTGATTGGCGTATTTTATTTTTGTGTCAGTTTATATTGAAAAGGAAAGTTATTTGTTATAAAATTATAATGATATTTTAGGGTGATTTTTGCCTTATGAATCAAATTTATATTTAGGAGAAAATGACATGAAAAAACTTAGCAAAAGAGCGCTTAGTCTTGTATTATCAATCCTGATTTTAGCAAGTCTTTGCACAGTTATGATCACAGCTAATGCTGCTGGTACTACAGTTTACTACAAGGGTGGTAACTGGTCTACTGTTTACTGCTATATGTGGAACGGTTCCGGTGGTGCTGGTAACGAAAACAACAGCTGGCCGGGTGTTCAGATGACAAACAACGGCGGTGTATGGGAATACAACGCTGACATTAACTACGAAAATGTTATTTTTAATAACGGTGGTGGAAGTCAGACAGGCGATATGGCTTATCCTGGTCCTAACAACATCTACAATGCTTCAACAAGCAAGTGGGAAGAGTACTTCGTTGGTCCAAAGGCTCCATCTATCACAGCTTCTAAGAAAGACGGCTCTTCTTTCAAGAGCGAGACACTCGACGTTACTATCACTGTAAAAGATGCTGACACAGCTTCTTACTCAGTTGACGGCGGCGCAGCTAAGTCTTTCACAGATACAGTCACTGTAACAGTAGGCGCAGGTGTTGCTGCAGGTTCTACAACAACTATCTCAGTAACTGCAACTAACACAGTTGGCACAACAACAAGCACATTCACATATACAAAAAAGCAGGCAGGCGTTGTTTCTGACGGCGACGGTTCAACAGCTCCTGCGCTTGACGGTTACTATGCTACTAACCCTAACGGTCAGGTTGGTAAGCAGGCTAACATTACAATTGACGGCTCTATCTCTGACTGGGACAGCTCAATGCTCATCGCTCAGGGCGTAGCTAACGATGACCCAAGAGTATATCGCGACAGCTCAATGCACGAAATCGCTGTTGATGACTACGCACTCTACGCTGCTTGGGATAACTCTAATCTCTACCTTATGTGGGAAATGGCTAATGTTCAGGACTCAGTAGCTCCTGGAGATGATTTCCCGCTTACACAGGGCAACCTCTGGATTTATAACCTTCCTTCTTTCCTTTACTTCAGCATTGACCCTTCTATCGAGGGTGACGGTACTGTTGAATCCGGTGCTACAGTATGGGATACAGGCACTACTATTGACGCTAATATTGATACAGTAGTTGCTTTTTCAACAAACGGTTCTAACGGTCCTTTCGTTTACAAAGCAAACGACGACGGTAAGATTGTCTACAATGAAACTCGCCAATCTTCAATTCAGATGGAGTGGGGTAACGGCTCAATTTCTACAAACCTGTATGGTGTAGATAAGGGTCATGGTCATTGGAACAACCGTGTGCCTGGTGATACACTCGATGATTCAAGCAAATGGGTTGATTTCTACGCTGCCGGTTCAGGTCACAAGAAGAGTCTTGATATGTTCTACGAAATGTCTATTCCGCTTGATTTACTTGGCACATCAGCTTCTGAGCTTACAGCAAACGGCATCGGTCTCATGAAGATTTCTACATATGGTACATCAGCTATGAATACACTTCCTGCTGACCCTTCAACATGGGACAACGCTGCTGAGGAATATTCAAAGGACCCTTCAAGCTCTCACGAAAAGGAAGACACTGACCACATCACAGTTCCTTTAGCTAGAATTGGTAAGCTTCTCGAAGGCGGCGACACACCTGTTGTTCCACCAACACCTACACAGCCAACACAGCCATCTCAGCCAACAACACCAGGTGTAAACCCAACTAACAAGTATATGTGCGGTGATGCTAGCTTAGACAACACAGTTGCTGTTGCTGACGCTACAATGATTCAGAGACACACAGCTTTCCTTTCAACACTTGTTGACGTAGCTGCTCTTGCTGCTGATGCTAACCAGGACGGCGAAATCACAGTAATCGACGCTACTTTAGTACAGAGATATGTTGCTAAGCTTAATGATGAAGAATACAGAATTGGTGAATACCTCTATTACTGATAATTAACCCTTAAAATAAGAAAGGCTACCCTTTTGATATGCACCTCCAAAAGTGTCTAACTTTTGGGGTGCATATCATTTTTGGGTAGCCTTTTTCTTATGCAAATATCAGTATTCTAAGCCGTAAGAGAGTTCTTTCAGATAGAAATTATTGTAGTCAGGGTATGTAGGTTTGTGAAATACAAAGATCAAGTAACCGTCTACGTCTTTTGTGGTTAGTATCTTTTTGTCTGCATCAAAGTCCTTGATGGTTGATATAGTGCCACTGTATTTGCCCAGATAATTGTAGTACAGTACCTGAGAACTGCCAAAAGCAGGGAAGATATATTGTGTGCTTGCTTTTACAGGGACAGCCTTTGAGATAAGCCAGTTTTTGTTTTCTTCAGCTGTGGATAATTCAAGCGTTTCAAAATCAAGAGTAGCTGAACTTACATAGAAGTGTGATGTCCAGATGTCTGATGCACCGTTGTAGAGCGACTCACCGTTCGGTCTGAACTGGTCAAAATGTAATGTGAATACGCCCGGAGTCATATCGATATCAAGCTCAGCCTGACCATCTATAGCACCAGGGTTGCTAGATGTGATGGTGTTCTGAGGTCTGATCTCTCCGTATTTGAAGGCTTTTAGTGTGCTGTTCTCACGATTGATAACGATGGTTTCAAATGACTCAGAACCAACTAAACCAAGATAAGTATAGCCGTGAGAGAGGCTGTTTTCATATCCGACAGCCTGACTCATATTGTCTGCGAGGGTGTGACCGCTGATGAAGCTGATTACAACGCCGACGCCTTTAGATGAATAGTCAACAGCGATATCTACATAGAAGTCTTCAGCTTTCTCGCCTAAAGACTTATTGTATGTACTGCCTGAGTAAGTATAGGATGTTCCTTTTCTGTAAGCAGAGATTATAGAGAGAAGCTGTGCATGTCCTCTGATAAGGGCATCAGGTGTACCGAAGCGATAGCCGTTGTCGTTTGTAGTATCAAGCGGAACGTGGGTCAAGAAAAGTGCCGCCCACTCATCAGGATTCTCTTTGTCAGAAAACTTCAGTGCGTTAGCAACAAAGTTAAGCTGTTCGTTGCTCAGAGCGTAGCACTTGTAGCTATTGTAGCGGTAGGTGGCGCCATCGTCTTCAAGCAAGTACGGAATGTCGCAACTGTTGATCATAAAGATGCGGATTTTGGAGCTTTCGTGGTCGATGTATCCGTATCCACCATGTGGCTTGTTTATATCGGTAACAAAGTTTTCGCCTGCAGAGGCTATGGCTATGTCGTGCCATTCTTCGTCGTTTATTATCTCATTTTTCTGAGAAGTACCGCCGTGACCCTCAAGCGAATACCAGCCGTTGTCATCATGGTTGCCTCGTACATTGAGTACAGGGGCTTTGCTTACATCATCAGTGGTCTGTATGAGCTTGTTAAGAGAAGCGAGAGTGGTTTCTTTTTCTTCATTGCCGACAACAAAGTCACCTAAGTTAGCAACAAAGTCCACGTTGACTTTATCCTGTAATTCACCTAGCTTATTAAGGTTATCAATCTTCTTGCTGTCAGCACTGTTGTTCATATCGTAGTGCACATCTGAAATAAGCGAGATGGTCAAGGTGTTTTCGTTTTGTGCGGCACTGATACGATTTGCGTAGTCATCAAAATCCTTGATAGGTTCTTCAGGCGGGTCGGTTTTTGTGGTGATACAAAGTATATCTGCATCCGCTTTTTTGAGCGTGGTGCCCTCGTGTAGCTGAGCTAATACGTAAACTTCGTAGTCGGTGTTTGGTGAAAGCTCAGAGATTGTTAGTGACGAATCGGTTGTGCTTGTATATAACACATCGTTGAGATAAATCCAGTACTTTGAGTAGTCAGAATTATTGTCCCATGAAACAGTGAACGCTTCGTTAGTAACATCTGTAAAGCTTACGTTGAGCACTTTAGCGCTTGGGAGCTTGTCCATAGTAATATAAACAGGCTGTGCGTCTTCAACCTTTAAGATAGTGCCGTTAACTAATTTAGCAGTTACCTTTATTTCGTATGTTTTGCTCAGCTTACACTTGACTACCGCAGAGTTTGTAGTAGAGCTTGAGTATAGCTCGCCGTTTACGTAAATCCAGTACTTTGTGGCGTCAACTATCGGATACCATGTGACGTTTATGGAAGACTCAGAAGAAGCAGTGGCGCTGACACCGTAGACCCTAGTCTGGACAGCAGGAAACTCAGGGATAATCTGAGCGACAAACTGCTGAATCAGGGTAGCGTCCATAATGCTGATATTGCCATCTCCTGAAACATCGGCGTTAGCAAGATTTTCTTCTGAGAGGATGTACTGTCTTGATAAATGACGCTGAATCAATGTCGCATCAATTACTGAAACATTATGATCGAGATTAACATCTCCGAGTACTTTATTCTCTGCTGAATTAGCGGTGATGACTGTAGAAAAGCACAGCGCTATGCATAGCAGTAAGCTCAATAGTTTTTTCATAAAACACCTCAAAAAGTATATATACTTATTCATTATACCAAACACTCAAAATAAGTGTCAATAGAGATAAAAAAAGGAAAGAGCTACCCGTAACGGATAGCTCTGTTTATTGTTAAAGATAGATTACTTTAAGCTCTGTTCGTATGACTGAATCATTTTCTTAACCATCTGACCGCCGACAGAACCTGCCTGACGTGATGTGAGGTCGCCGTTGTAACCCTGCTTGAGGTTTACGCCTACTTCCTGAGCTGCTTCCATCTTGAAACGCTCGAGAGCTTCTTTAGCTTCTGGAACTACGATAGAGTTCTTTGACATGATTTTCTTCTCCTTTTCTATTAGTTTTTACATAAAATATTTTATAGCTAAACAACGAAAAAGAAGTTTCTCCCTCGTTGTAATAGTATTTTGTGATAAAGGAGAAAAAATATTATATGCAATTTTTGTAATAAAAAAGGGACTGCTAATGCAATCTTTGAAGTGTTAATTATTGTGCTTTTGTGCTCTGTGGTTTATAAGCTGGGCGGTGATGGAAACAGCGATTTCAGCAGGAGTGACAGCACCTATTTCTAAGCCTATAGGCGAGTGGATTTTATCTATCTCGTCTTTTGAGAATCCGCAGTTTAGCAGGTATTCGTGCATGAATGCTACCTTCTTTTTACTACCTATCACACCTAAGTACGATGGGTGCTTTGACATAATCTGTGAGAGTACCTCGTTGTCGCTTTCGTGACCGCGTGTGAGTACAACGCAGTAGTCGTTTTGCGTGATGCTTATATTGTCGTTAATCTCAGTAAACTCAGCTTTTACAACTTTTTTCACATTGTCAAAAAGCTTGATGTCTGCAAATTTTTCATTGTTTTCATACACAATAACATTGAAATCGGTAAGTGCGAGTATCTTGCACAGAGCCTGTGATACATGGCCACCACCGAAGATATAGACAAACTCGCTCACAGATAAAGGATTAATAAAGTAGTCTGAGTTTTCTGTAAGCACAGGTGTGCTACTAAGATAAGGAGTGATGTCAAAATCGATGGTTTCACCGTAAAGTGTGCTGTCTGCCTCATATACTGAGATGTCACCGCTTCCTATAGATGTGATGAGAAAAGCCTGTTTGTTATTAACAAAGACATCGTTTATTTTCTCAAAAATTGCGATTGTGCTTTCATTTGATTTAATATACTGAAAGAAAATCTCTGTTTTGCCTCCGCAGACCATGCCGATGTTTTTGGCTTCGTTGTGGTTGAGTATATATTCTTTTGTGAAAGGGGAAGTGGTGCTATGCATACTACCGCACACGTTAGTGCAGTCAAACTCAATCATACCGCCACCGACAGTGCCGGCAGTTGAGTGGTCCATAAAGTACGCCATAGTGGCTCCTGCTTTGCGCGGAGTTGAGCCCTCGCTCTTAATGATACTGGATAAAACAACGTCACGCCCACATAGGAGTTCGTCGCATATTTTCTTATACATAGCTTTCATATAATCACCAAATTTATCATATCACGAAATAAAAAAATAGTACAGAAAAAGTTTGCACAGAAGTTGCAGGATAAGGCTGAGATTAAGGATAAAAACTAATAAATAAAAACAGAAAATCTAACCAGATAGTAACCCAAGAAACAACCAGATAGCAACCAAAAAGTAACCAGATAGTAACCACTATATAATAAATAAAAGAAATAATATAAATAATATATTATATATTAATTATCTCTTTGTTTTGTAAAAGAAAAAGGCCGCAGAAAAACTGCGACCTTTATTTTTTAGTAGCCGAATGTGCCGTCTAATGACTCGTCGTTCTGTATCCACTCGTCAACGTAGAGGGCTGTGAATTTATCCTTAGTGTTGCGGATGATAACTTTCTTGATGCCGGCATTGATAATCATACGCTTGCACATTGAGCACGCACTGGCGTTTTCAACGTATGCGCCGGTTTTAGCGTCTTTGCCGACAAGGTAGAGTGTAGCTCCGATCATAGCATCACGGGAAGCGTGGATGATAGCGTTAGCTTCAGCGTGTACGCTGCGGCACAGCTCGTATCTCTCACCGCGTGGAATGTTGTTTGCTTCACGAACACACACGCCTAAGTCAATACAGTTTTTTCTGCCTCTTGGAGCGCCAACATAGCCAGTACTTACTATCTGGTCATTATTAACGATGATAGCACCAAAATTACGTCTGAGGCATGTGCCACGCTCTAAAACAGTTTCAGCAATGTCAAGGTAATAGTTCTTCTTATCAGTTCTTTTCATAATAAACGCTCCTAACTAAGTATAATGACTTAAAATTCAAATATATATTTTAGTGGTAGGTTAAATATCTTTTAGCTCGTTTAGGCAGTTCTCGCAGATAGTCTTGTCCTTGAATTTGACAAGGTTATCGTCGTTGCCACAGAAAGCACAGCTCATGCAGTACTTCTTCATCAGGATGCCGTCAGGCTCGTTGAAAAGCTCTAGGCTGTCGCCAAGCTCTAGGTCATATTTTTTTCTGATAGGTTTTGGGATAACAATACGTCCGAGCTGGTCGATTTTGAGTATAAATCCTGCCGGTTTCATATAAACCCATCCTTTCTTTTATTTTATAAATCAATTCTATCAAACTAAAAATCTGCTGTCAATGAAAATTTGTCAACTTTCTATAAAATTCGATAAATTTTGATAAATCTGGTAAAAGGTGGTAAATATGCTTTCGTATATTTTTGTGATTATGATTGTGCTCAGTGTAGGGTGCTCTGTTTTTACATCAAACGAAGAAGCGCTGTCCCAATCAATAATGGATGGTGCAACGTCGGCGGTGGAGCTCATGATAACTATGTGCGGTATGATGTGTCTGTGGTCGGGG
>JAUMXP010000195.1 GCA_030529125.1 Eubacteriales bacterium
TTGTTCTCGATAACAGCATCACAGATGCTCTGCATAGCAACAGGGTCTTCAGGGTTAGGAACGTGGTTAGGAAACATTCCGTCAGGATCAAGATACTTAGAACCAGTTGTCACAGCACCGAGCTTTTCGAGTACGTCAGCTGCATAGAAACCGCCTACGCCGTTACCTGCGTCAACAACAATATGGAAACCCTTGAGTGGGAACATATAGTCCTCAGCATTAACTTCTTTGCGGATAAACTCACACAGGTTGTCTGCATACTGCTTCATATAGTTAACTTCAGTCACAGAGCCACCATCAAGTTGCTGTGGCTTATCATTGTTCTGAGCATGCAGAAGGATAGCTTCGATATCACAGCCATCAAGACCGCCACCACGTGTAAAGAACTTAAGTCCGTTACGGTTAAACGGATGGTGTGATGCGGTAATCTGCACAGCGCCATCACAACCTAAATCAACTGTTGTCATAAACATAGATGGAGTTGAAGAAAGATTTGTGTAAATAACCTCTACACCTGCGTTTACCATCTGAGGAATAACGCAGGAAGCAATTCTTTCACCTGAGATACGAGAATCTCTACCAACAGAAACTTTCAGCTCATTAACAGGCTTATTAACCTTATCAGATAACCACAGCAAAAAGCCGTTAGCCATACGTTCAACACGTTCGTTAGTCATATTTACTTCGTAACCTGCAACACCCTCTGATGCAACACCTCGGATGTCAGTACCACTTTTGAAAACACCATATTCTTTGTTAAGCATTAGTATATCCCCTTTGCTAATTTGTATTATCAATTAATTATACCACAATATACAGTGAAGATACAATACATATTCAAAAACTAATTTCGGCGTTATGTATACATTAATTAATCTTGATTTACTTCTTTAGTAGAAAACAACGGAACAAATTACAGCAATATTTCAAATCTTAATACTTTTGTCGAATCTCTTGTCGATATTCAACAATTTAACATCATTATGTTAGTGCATAACTGTCAGTTCTGTTGTTATTGTGCACAAAGCAAAAGTCGTTCTTTTGTTGACATTTACAAATTTATCGCTATAATAATAAATGTCAAGAAAAAGTCCGCTTGACTATCTATCAGCTCACACACGCTGTAGATACTTAAAGGATATAGCCAAATGGTAAATGGCAGCACGAAAAAACATTATAAAGGAGGAGAAACTATGATGACACCTATCATTAGTTTACACAACGTCGATGTTTCTGAATTCCTTGCCGTGCTCGACACTTGCGAAGGCAACGTATTTCTCGTAACTAACGAGGGAGATAAACTCAATCTCAAGAGCAAACTTTGTCAGCTTATCGGTCTTGCACGACTCATCGAAGGTGGCAAAATTTCAGAGGCATGCATCGTCTGTGAAAACAAGGAAGACGAAAGCAAGTTGTTCAGATTCAACCTGCTTGGCAAATGCTCAAAAATTGCTTAATCAATATATTTGCTAATCACTTTTTCACGTTAATTTCAAAATCCTAAAGCAGATAAACCACCCTTTATCCGGGTGGTTTTTCTGTTTATATTAAGCGCCGAGCGTTCGAGCCTTTCAAATCTCGAAGTGATCGAAGTCACGCGGTTAAAAAATCAAAGAGAAAATTTATTCTTTGATTTTCAGCAAGTGACAGAGGAACAGTGGAGATTTGGAAGAGATGCGAGAACGTGCGAGGCGTGATATATTAAGCGCCGAGGTGCGAAGCCCTCAGAAAGTCGAGTGCGAGATGGGACTGCTATAAGGGCACGAAGTGTCCGCATAGTGGTTAATCGAGTACGTGGACTTTTGAGGATCAGCGCAGCACTACGAGGCGTGATATTTAAGCGCCGAGGCTCGGAGCCCTCGAAATAATGACGGACGAGCTGGGACTGCCCGAAAGGCACATAGTGCCTGTAGGGTGGTTAAGCGAGTAGGAGTTATTCGAGGATCAGCGCAGAGCAACGAGGCGTGATATTAAGCGCCGAGGTGCGAAGCCCTCAAAATTTGCAAATATTTTTTATTTGTGCTACAATAACCTAAGTCAGTTCGAAAACTTCCTGACTATAAACAAAACTAAGTAAAAGAGGCAACAAATGAATAACAAAAACAATGTCCGTCATCTGGTTGAAGCAGCTATGATAGGTGCGCTTTATATTGCACTAACCTATACTCAGGAGCTTTTGATTCCCGGAACAACTTCCATGGCTATACAGTTCAGATTATCTGAAATATTGTGTCTGTTGTGCGTATTCACCCCGTCTGCTATCTGGGGGTTGACTATAGGCACACTTCTCTCTAATCTCGTTAACGCAGGAGCATTACCTATAGACACAATAATCGGCACTTTAGCTACTTTCTTAGCTGCTGCTACTGCATATAAATTGAGGAACATCAGATTCTTCTCTCTTCCTGTTTTATCTTCGTTGATGCCAGTTGTATTCAACGCAATTCTGATAGGTCTGGAGCTTGAGATATTCTTAATCGAAGGTCCGTTCCACTTAGGCAGTTTTCTGACACAAGCAGGACTGATTGCAATTGGCGAGTTTGGCGTGTGTGTTGTGCTTGGTTTACCGTTTAGTAAACTGATTGAGCGTACGCAATTATTTAAAATATAATAAAGCATAAAAAAGAGCCCTCGCTATGATATGCACCCCAAAAGTTAGACACTTTTGGAGGTGCATATTTTTATGGCAAA
>JAUMXP010000196.1 GCA_030529125.1 Eubacteriales bacterium
ATAATCAAGTGCATAGTCCTGAGAAGGAACTCTTGCAAAAGACATCTTAAGGTCCTCTCCCCAACCAACGAAGCTATCGTCAGTGCCACGAAAAGCAATAACTATACCTGACTCTGTCATAAACGACACAGCAGCAAACTGCAGCAGTTCATCATCTTCAGTTATTATTGATTCATATCCGAAAACTTCAACCTTTTTGAATCGGTTAGTGCGTGCACATTTCTTGAGCAGATCAAGGAACTTTTTGTCACCCTGAGCATTTTCATTTAATATTTTGCTGACTTCTGCCATAGTCGGCGCAACACGTGGATTGAGTGTGTTAACAAACGGTACCATAATGAAATCTATATACGAAAGTGTAGAGAAAATAAGACTGTCAACTTCATTAACAGGATCTGCAGAAAAAGACAGATCACCTCTCCACTTCAAATAATCAAACATAGTGGTTTTTGGAATTTTCATATAATCACCCTCTATTAGCTTAGTATAACATATGAACACTAACTATACAATACAAAAAAGGGCAGTATTTGCACTGCCCTTTTGCGCTTAGAAGGAAACTAAAATATTATATTTATTGATCATTTATGCTTATATTCAGACAAAAGCGCGGACCATTTTGCACGCTCGCACACTCCGTTTACTCCGCTTTTATCAAGACCGTTTGACTTTTCAAAGGTTTTCAGCGCATACTCTGTGTTTACACCGAAATCACCATCGAGCAGTAGTGGCTTGTTATCTTTGCCTTTGTAGCCTTTAGCATATAGCAGACATTGTAGCACTAGTACCTGCCCTTTATTATTTGTTCTGCTATCACGCCAGAGCTTTGACATCTTTATATTGTATGTACAAAAACTGATTAATTTCTCAGCTTTGTAAAGCGGTCGTCCTGCACAGGAAATCTGACTTAAATACCTAGTTCTGCGCATTACTTCGCCATTTGTGCTTGAGCCTGTATTGCCCTCGATAGTTGTGTACGTACCATCAGCGTTAACTTTTTCGATAATTCCTACGTGGTCCATTGTATACACTGAGCTTAAGTAACTCGACTTGTCGTTGCTCCAATGAAAGAACACAATATCGCCAACTTTGTAGTCTTTAGTGACCAGCTGTCCGTTCTTATGAAAAGCCAGACCCTGAGCACCGCAGTTAGCGGTTTTAGTATATAACATATCTGAAGCCTTTAATTGTGCAAATAACCACTGAATAAACACTTCACACCAGTCATAAGCATATCCGCTGACATTAGTGCCATAATACCAGTTGTTATACTTGCATCTTTTTACATTGGTCGCTTTGATGCCAATCTGTGAACGAGCAAAGTCAAGCACCTGTGTCACTGTAACTTTCTGCATCAGTATTCACCTGATCCATTTAATTCAGGCAAGCCTTTGACGCTTGTCAGTAAAGAGATAATTCCCGCTAATGCTGATGTTGAAAGCACCGCTATCCAATCAACTTCGCTGATCATAGCGCTGACACCGATAGTAGCCACAGCTGTCTGAGCTACTGTTTTTATAGCTCTGATGCCTGCTGCCTTTAGCCAAATTAGTATATTTTGTTTACTAAACTTCATCGCAATTCTCCTTTAAATAAAAAACAACAATGCAGCAATAATTGCGCCACCTATAGCTGCACCTAAAGAGTTGAACAAGCCTTTCTTAATTGAGTTCCACGCTGTTTTAGGTTCATTCTCAATTTTATGGAGTCGCTTACTCTGGTCAAGCTGTTCTTTTAACAGATACTCCATATTAGACGCCAGACTACCTATGTTCTTATTAATCTCGTGAATTTGCTCCACAATCTCTTCAGCTTTGCTAAGACGATGGTTAATACGTTTGTGCTCATCTTCCATACGTTTCATAAACTCGTTATGTTCACTTCTTATGATGTAATCATTCTGCATTTTCGCACCGCCTTAATACTAGACAACAAATTGTTCAAACAACGAAATAAGCTGTGGGACATAATAGCGCTTATATCCCTCTTCGTTAGGATGGCAACCATCTGCCGAACCGTCACTTGAACCAGTCAGAAACGCATTACTCTGAACAGTATTCCAGCCGTTAAGACCACTTTTAGAAAACGCATCATAATAAGGTATAGAATACTTTTCGCATATTCCTACCATAGCATTACGATAGTCTTCAAAGGTGTCACCGTTTGCATTTTCTGCATAGGCAGTGGTCTGAATTTTATGAGGAATAACAAACACTATTGCTTTACCCACAAATGTGTTCAGAGCGTATCTGAATATAGTCTCAAGTGCGCCACAGATTGTGTTCGTATCAAGCGTGCCTGTGAAATCAGTTTTACTAAATGTTCCTAACTCTTTTGGAGTCCAGTAATCGTTGATACCGCCCTCAAAGCAGTACAAATCACCGTCTGTAGGTAAATTAATCAGGTTGTCCACCACAGAGTGATATGTCTTATCATCAGGCTTATGTGTTAATCTTGCGCCGCCTTGTGAAAAGTTTTCATATTTGCCACCTATTTTTTCGGCTATGATTTTAGCGTAACCACCTCTATACCCTGCACCGTAGCAAATGCTGTCACCGTCATACACAATCTTTTTTCCTGTTAAAGGAGATTGGATTTTTGAAACAGGAACATATTCTCCGATATATTCAGAATTCAGGTGTGGAAGATAAACAAAGCCATTGCCTGCACTATCCCACATTTCTGCTCT
>JAUMXP010000197.1 GCA_030529125.1 Eubacteriales bacterium
ATTAATCATATTATTGAGATAATTGAGCACGCCCTTGCCAGTAACAGCTTCGATACGTCTGACACCCGCTGCAACTGAACCCTCCTGTCTGATTTTGAACAGACCAAGAGCTGAGGTGTTGTCAACATGAGTACCACCGCAGAACTCGAGTGAATAGTCGCCTGCTTTTACAACTCGTACAACGTCACCATACTTCTCTCCGAAAAGTGCCATAGCGCCGAGTTTCTTAGCTTCTTCAATAGGCATTTCCTGACACATAACAGGAACAGCAGATAAAATCATTATATTAACCTTTTCTTCAACCTCAAGCATCTCCTGTGCTGTCATAGCAGAGAAATGAGTGAAGTCAAAACGACACAGGTCTTCAGAAACCAACTGACCTGCCTGCTGAACATGAGAGCCAAGCACCTCACGTAATGCAGCCTGTAATAAATGAGCTGCAGTATGGTTGCGTCTGATGTCTTCTCTTCTGTCAGCATCAATAGAAGCTTTAACTTCATCAGATACTTTGACTGAACCTGAAGTCACTTCGCACACGTGGAGATATATGCCGTTGTTATCTTTAGAAACATTGTCAACAGTAATTGTAGTGCCATCCAAAGTGATAACACCTGTGTCAGCAATCTGACCACCACTCTCTGCGTAGAATGGTGTTTTATCAAGTACTAATACAGCACTCTCGCCCTCAACTACAGAATCAACACGTTCGCCGTCTTTAACGATAGCGAGGACTTTTGCATTACACTCGTAGTCAGTATAGCCTACAAACTCAGTAGCTGAAACATCTGACAAATCAGTAGCGTCAGAAACCCAAGCGTCAGCACCAGCGTTCTTTCTAGCTTCACGGCTACGCTTCTTCTGCTCTACCATGAGCACTTTGTAACGCTCAACGTCAACCTCAATGCCCTTTTCGCCTAAAATTTCACGTGTGAGGTCAATCGGGAAGCCGTATGTGTCGTTAAGTTTGAACGCATCTTCACCTGAAAGCATTTTTATAGAATCATCTTCGATGATAGACTGGAGCATCAAAAAGCCCTGATCGATAGTTTTAGCGAAGTTCTCTTCTTCAACCTTAATAAGCTTTGTGATGTATTCCTGCTTGTCAACAAGCTCAGGATAAGCAGAAGCGTTTTCTTTGATAACAGTCTCGCATACTTTGTAGAGGAAAGGCTCTTTCATACCGAGCAAGCGACCATGACGAGCACCACGACGGAGAAGTCTACGTAATACATAGCCTCTACCCTCATTAGATGGCATAACACCATCAGCAATCATAAATGTAGTTGAACGGATATGGTCAGTAATAACTCTGAGTGAGATGTCGTTTTTCTCGTTCTCGCCGTATTTCACACCAACAATATCAGAAATGTGGTTCATAATATTCTGAACAGTATCAACTAAGAAGAGGTTATCAACACCCTGCATTACACAAGCAAGACGCTCAAGACCCATACCAGTGTCGATGTTTGGATGTTCAAGAGGAGTGTAGTTATCGTTGCCATCTGAATCGAACTGTGTGAATACGAGGTTCCATACTTCTACGAAACGGTCACACTCGCAACCTACTGCACAGTCAGGTGAGCCACAGCCTTTTTCTTCGCCTCTGTCAAAGTAAATCTCAGAGCAAGGACCGCAAGGACCACTACCATGCTCCCAGAAGTTGTCAGCTTTGCCTAGTCTGACCATGTGAGATGGGTCAACTCCAACCTCTTTTGTCCAGATATCATACGCTTCGTCGTCGTTTTCGTATATAGATACGTAGAGCTTTTCTACAGGCATCTCAAGCACCTGTGTGAAAAACTCCCATGCCCATGCCGTCGCTTCGCGCTTAAAATAATCACCGAACGAGAAGTTACCGAGCATCTCAAAATATGTGCCGTGTCTAGCTGTGATACCAACACGCTCAATATCAGGTGTACGGATACACTTCTGGCATGTTGTGACACGCTTTCTAGGTGGTGTAATCTCACCTGTAAAATACTTCTTCATAGGTGCCATACCAGAGTTGATAAGAAGAAGTGAGTTATCGTCCTTTGGAATAAGCGGGAAACTGGAAAGTCTCAAGTGTCCCTTTGACTCCATAAAGCTCAAGAATTTTTCTCTAAGCTCGTTTAATCCTGTCCACTGCATAATATAATCTCCTTTTGTTATTTTACACATTTAGTTTATTGTTTAAGGTAATGTTCACTAGTCATCATGCGATGACCTCTTCCACTAAAATGGAAGGAAATAAAAAACGCCTGCCCCAAAAATTGGGACAGGCTGACCTGCGGTACCACCCAAATTGACAAAGTAAACTTCGCCCACTTGAACGTCTTTAACGCAGACATACGCCGTGCTTAATCACACGGGGCTCCAAGGTAGCTGTAAAACGGTGGTGTAAGAGCCTCTCACCTATGGCTCTCTCTCTTTGACAACACTTGTGTTTTACTCGTCTTGTCACAGCCTAATTATATCGTAGTTATTATAAAACTCAAATTACTTAATGTCAACAATTTTCTTACGAATTACAGAGCCAACAGGGATTTCTCTATCTACTTCCATGAACAGCTTCTGCATAGCGTGAGGAGCAGAGTCGACCTCTTCGCCGTATTCGTTTGTTAGTTTCTTAGCAACTACCTCAAACGAAATACCTGATGGTGGCAATATATCAAGCATATCACCGACAAAGAACTTGTTTCTCT
>JAUMXP010000198.1 GCA_030529125.1 Eubacteriales bacterium
CACAGCATAGCCGTCAAGCGTAGACGGTATAGTCAAATCTGTGTCAGAGCCTGAATAATCTGTGATTTCTGCTGTATTATCAGGCAATACTATATAGCTGAAATCCCCGCTTTTAGATGGTGGAGTAACCAAAACATACGCCTTAGTACCATCAAAGCCTACAGTAACTGCAGACCCATCAGTTGTAACGTTAACATAAGCATTACCGCCACCATCTCTTACATTTCCCTGCAAATTATAAATACCTTCACTCCATGAAGTGCCCTTTGCAACCATAAACTCATGTGTGCCGGCAGGAACACCAATGTACATCTTCTCGTATGTTCCTTTTTCCGCGTTCCATATCATTTGATTATTCGGGTCAGCTGGTTCCCAATTAGAAGTACATAGAGCATAGGCACCAACCACTGTCCATATCTCTCCTTCTAAAACAGCTCCTGTTAAAGCTATATCGTTCTCACTATACGCAGACACGTCAACAGCCATACAGGATATCATAAATATGAGAGCTAATAAAGCGCTTACAAGTCTCTTCATAATTCAGCCTCCAACACTAAAGTATCCGTATAATTATATCACCTTATTTTGCTACTAACCACCATCAAATGTCATAAAATTGAGCATCGCTTTTTGTTGAAAATGCAGTACAAATAACAGAAAAAAACCTCTCTGAAAACAGAGAGGTCCCCTTAGTATGTAACAGGAAGATATTTTATATATCTTACCTGTATTTCAGCACATAGTTGCCGTAAGTTGTGTTATCACTATCCCACGTATCAACAGTTACTTCTATCACAGCAGTCTCCTGTGTTCCGTCTTTATAGTGAGCTGTAACGGTTATTGTGTCACCAAAGTAGTAGGTGAAATCATCGCTGTTTTTCAGATGTTCTGTCCTGTAATTTCTCATATCTGTTTCTGAAATCTCAGCAATATCCTTACCATAGTGTTTAGCAGCTTCGTCATCTAATTTGAGAGAAAACCAGCTGACAAAAATATAGTTTTCTGTGTCGCTTTTGTATGGTATATTCTTTAACTCTTTGCCTTTTTTAAAATAATCGTCCTGATTGATTTTGTCATTTCCTTCGAGCATCTCAATTTTCAGATCAGGGATAACATAGTAAAGCAGACCATTTTCGCACTTATAGTCAAATGTTTCGATGTCCTTGCCACTCATAGAAAACCATATCGGTTCTAAAGAAACCATTCCGTTTTCGAGTTTTATGTCACCGCCTAAGCCTTTTTCTTCTTTAGGGCAAAGCTGTACATCAACACTATCAAGCTTCACTGCATCGCGCTCTGCAGCCGACACTGCTACCGAAAAGCCTTTTGGCACTGTGCCTACATCGTAATTTGCAGGGTTAAACATCACAAAACCGAATGCTAATGCGATAACCAATACAGAAGCTATCACGCTCATAACACTTATATGCTTTTTACTTTTTGATTTTTGCTCAAGTTCTATATCAATAGCAATCTGTCTTTTTCTTGTGCAGTAACTCTTCATCATAGAATCAAATTCCTTGTCATTCATATTTTTATTCATTAGTGAGCCTCCTTTTAATCTCTGACCTTGCAGCTGACAGTCGTGATTTGACTGTTCCTGCAGGGACATTCATAATCTGAGAAATTTCTGTGATAGTATAGTCTTTGAAGTAATATAAAACAACTGTGATTCTGTGCTTTTTAGAAAGTGAACAAATCGCCTTGTGAAGCTCGACATAATCATCAAAGTTATTCTCTGTTATATCAGCGATAGAGTTGAAGAATATCCTCTCCTCTTCGTCATTTTTAAAGCATTTTCGTTTCTTAAAAAAAGCAGAATTTCTCATGTTTTTATATGTATTGACACATATAGAATACAGCCACTTTTCAAAAGGCTTGGAGCAGTCGTATTTACTATAGTGCTTCATAGCCTTGAGCCACGTATCCTGTAGTAAGTCTTCTGCATCATGTATATTACCACACAGCGATACACATAGTCTTGTCAGGTCAGCGTTATACTGCTGTATATAGTTATTAATATCCTGATTCAATCACCATTTCTCCTTTCTGAAAGCTTTCACTATATATACAAATCAAAGTATCATTTGGTTCAAAAATAAAAAAGGCTCCCATTATGAAGTGAACCCCAAAGTTTAGACAAAATAAAATATTAAATTGATAGTGAATGAGTTCGGTATTGTACCGGACTCATTCCTTTTAGTTTCAAAGAAATTCTTTCGTTGTTGTAGTAATCAATATATTTCTTTAGCTCATCAATGAAAGCCTTTACACTTTCAAACTTTTCACCGTAGAACATTTCAACTTTGAGTCTGCCAAAAAAATTCTCCATAGCTCCATTGTCCATACAGTTACCTTTTCTGGACATACTCTGTGTAATGTTGTGTTCGACGAGTAATCTCTGGTACTCAGCATGTTGGTATTGCCAACCCTGATCAGAATGAAACACAGGTGTCGCATTAGTTGGTAACTTTTCAAATAAACCATTAAGCATTTCTCGGATTTGCTCTAAATTAGGACTAAGAGAAATAGAATAGGATACAATTTCCCTGTTGTATAAATCCATAACAGGAGATAGATACACTTTTTCATCTCCTACCTTAAACTGAGTAACATCTGTTGTCAGCTTTTCAAAAGGCTTTTCAGCTTTAAAAT
>JAUMXP010000199.1 GCA_030529125.1 Eubacteriales bacterium
GCTAAAGCATTAACTGAATTTGATATTTGGCTTGCTAATTTTATCAAAAAGTTACAGACAGATGATATACTGATCATCACTGCTGACCATGGCTGTGATCCGGGATATACACAGTCTACTGACCATACTAGAGAATATGTTCCACTGATTATTTATGGAAACAAAATTAAATCGATTAATTTATCAACACGAGAAGGTTTTTGTGATATTGGTAAAACAATCTGCGATTATCTACATGTTGAAAACAATATCAGTGGCGAGAGCTTTTTAGAGGATATTTATGAATAACAAGGACTTAATTACAGCGGCTATAAACGCTACTAAGTATTCTTACTCACCGTATTCTAAGTACAAAGTAGGAGCCGCAATACTAACTAAAAACAACAAAGTATACACAGGATGCAATATTGAAAACGCATCTTATTCTGCTACTGTCTGCGCTGAAAGAACAGCTATTTTCAAAGCGGTCAGCGAAGGGGAAAAGGCATTTACAAAAATTGCGATTGTGTGTAGGAAAGACTCAGATAGTAGTGATAATGATTATCCATCACCATGTGGTGTATGCAGACAAGTGTTGAGTGAGTTTTGTACTGATGATTTTCAGATTATTCTTGCTAAAAATGAAGATGACTTTAAGATTTATACGTTAAAAGATTTACTACCACATAGTTTTACTGTTAAGAATTTATGAGGATATTATGAGTGACGAAAGATTATACCATATAAATTTATCAAAGAAAGATACAGCAAAATATGCTATCCTGCCAGGTGATCCTGCAAGAGTAGAAAAGATAGCTTCCTTTTTAGATAACCCTAAATTTGTTGCGAGTAACCGAGAATATGTTACTTACGAAGGTTATATCAATAACGAAAAGGTGCTTGTAGTATCAACTGGTATCGGTGGGCCATCAACAGCGATATGTGTTGAAGAATTAGCTCAGATCGGTGTTGATACATTTATCCGTGTTGGAACCTGTGGCGGTATGCAGCTAAGCGTTAATCCGGGTGATATTGTTATTGCAAGTGGCGCTATCAGAATGGAAGGAACTTCAAGAGAATATTTGCCTATCGAGTTTCCGGCTGTAGCTGATTTCAATGTTACTTCTGCTTTAGTTAAAGCAGCGCAGAATCTTGCTTTACCACATCACATTGGTGTAGTTCAGGCAAAAGACAGCTTTTATAGCCAACACAGTCCTGAGTCTATGGGTGTAGCTGATGAGCTAAACTCTAAGTGGAAAGC
Organism: Eubacteriales bacterium; assembly: GCA_030529125.1. GTDB lineage: Bacteria > Bacillota > Clostridia > Oscillospirales > Acutalibacteraceae > Ruminococcoides. The sequence continues at coordinate 1,241 of JAUMXP010000199.1, forward strand.
ATGGATAAAAGGTGGCTGTCTGGCATCAGAAATGGAGAGTGCTGCCTTGTACATTGTTTCTGCTGTTAGAAACCTTCGCTCAGGTTCTGTCTTTCACTGTGTATGGAATCAGGAACAGGCTGGCTGTTATATGCCTCAAGATAAGATTACTGATACTACATTAGCGATAAAAACTGCTGTAGAAGCGCTTAGAATATTAATTGATTTAGATAAGAAATAAGATATAAAAAGCCCTTTTTGAACATAGGAATTACAAGGAGGGTTTTATGAACAAGAAATCGTATATTATATTTACTCTTTCATTATCAATTTTAATTCTAACTGTATTATTAGGTAGTATTCTGACTTCACCCGTTATAGCTACATCTAGCCTTTCTCAGCTGAATAAACCGACTATTATACTTGACCCAGGTCATGGTGGAGAAGATGGGGGAGCTGTTGCTGATAGCGGCGTATTAGAAAAAGATATTAATCTTGCTATTTCTAATAAACTGAGAACTTTCTTTCAAATCAACGGTTTTGATGTAGAGATGACTCGCGATGACGACACAGCTTTATATGATAACGATCGAACAAACACTAAAAAACGGTCAGATTTAGAAAACCGAGTAAAGATGTTTAATTCATCAGCTAATAATATTGTTATAAGTATTCATCAGAATAAATTTACTCAGTCACAATATAGCGGTGCACAGGTTTTTTATTCAGCTAATAACGACCTAAGTGCAGACCTTGCTGAAGATATACGTTTCAGCATTAATAGTTTGATTCAAAAAGATAACAACAGACAATGCAAACAAGCAGGGTCAGAAATATTCATTCTTGATAATACCGCTGTACCTGCAGTAATGGTAGAATGCGGTTTTCTATCAAATATACAAGAAACAGAAAAACTACAGGATGATAAATACCAAAGCGAGCTTGCTTACAGTATTTTTCTAGGATTTCTTGAATTTTACTATAAAAATTATAAATAGGAATGATAAATATGGCGAAAATCAAAAGCGTATACATATGCTCACAGTGCGGTTATGAAAGCCCTAAATGGTACGGAAAATGTCCGTCATGCGGCGAATGGAATACAATGAATGAAGAGATTAAAGATAATTCAACCGCTTCTTTTACAAAAACCAAAGTAAATCACTACGCACCACCTATATTAATCAAAGAAATATCTACTACTGATGAAATCAGATACAAAACAGGTCTTTGTGAACTCGACAGAGTATTAGGTGGAGGAATAGTAAAAGGTAGTTTAGTACTCCTAGGCGGAGATCCCGGTATTGGTAAATCTACTATTTTGCTGCAGATTTGTGAGCATTTAGGCAAAGATAATAAGATTCTC
>JAUMXP010000040.1:0-7531 GCA_030529125.1 Eubacteriales bacterium
AGAGGTTACAATGTACACTTATGAGCGAGAGTCATGGACAGGACTTGTATATCCTACAGAGTGCTACTTCCCAACATGGGTTATTCCAGAAGACCACCCTGCAACTTTAGCAGTTGTGCAGGCTCACAAAGGTATGTATGGTGAGCCACGTGTAGACAAGTGGACATTCTCTACAAATGGTGTATCAATTATGGGAAGATATGGAATCCCTTGTATTGGTTTTGGCCCTGGTGCAGAAGCTCAGGCACACGCACCAAACGAGAAAACATGGAAAGAAGATTTAGTAAGATGTGCGGCTGTTTATGCTGCTATTCCTTTGAACTATAATAAGTAATTAAGGTGAAATGTATGAGTGATTTTAACGAATTGATTAAGCATCTTGAAAGTTTAGATGCTAAAGATATGTATGATGGCGACTTCTTCCTCACATGGGATAAGACAGACGATGAAATCGATGCTGTATTCACAGTTGCCGATGCGCTCAGAGATTTAAGAGAACGTAATATTTCCACTAAGATTTTTGACAGTGGTCTTGCTATTTCTAACTTCAGAGATAACTCAACCAGAACACGTTTTTCTTTTGCATCTGCGTGCAATCTTCTGGGTCTTGAAGTGCAGGACCTCGACGAAGGTAAAAGCCAGATTGCTCACGGCGAGACAGTCAGAGAAACTGCTAATATGATTTCTTTCATGGCTGATGTTATCGGTATCCGTGATGATATGTATATCGGAAAAGGTCATACTTACCAAAAGGAAGTTGTTGAGTCTGTAACTGAAGGCTATAAAGAAGGAATTCTGGAACAGAAACCTACACTTGTTAATCTTCAGTGCGATATTGACCACCCTACACAGGCTATGGCTGATATGCTCCATATTATCCATGAGTTCGGTGGTGTAGAGAACTTAAAGGGCAAGAAAGTTGCCATGACATGGGCATATTCTCCATCATATGGAAAGCCGTTGTCAGTGCCACAGGGTGTTATCGGTTTGTTCACTCGTTTTGGTATGGACGTAGTACTTGCTCACCCAGAGGGCTATGACGTTATGCCTGAGGTTGAAGAAGTGGCTAAAGCTAACGCTGAAAAATCAGGTGGCAGCTTCACTAAATGCAATGATATGGCACAGGCTTTTGCTGATGCTGATATTGTCTATCCTAAGAGCTGGGCATCATTTGCTGCTATGGAAAAACGCACAAACCTATACGGTGAAGGTGACTTTGACGGCATAAAAGAGCTTGAGAAAGAGTTGCTCAAGCAAAACGCAGAGCACAAAGACTGGGAATGCACAGAAGAGATGATGAAGCTTACTAAAGATGGTAAGGCTCTGTATCTTCACTGCTTGCCTGCTGATATATCAGGTGTGTCATGTAAAGAAGGCGAGGTAGAAGCATCTGTATTTGACAGATATCGTAACCCGCTGTATAAAGAAGCATCATACAAGCCATATATAATAGCTGCTATGATATTCCTTGCTAAGGTGAAAGATCCTGCTAAGGCTCTTGAGACACTTAACAACAAAGCAAAAGAGAGAAAAGAATTTTAATTTACTATTTGCCGGCAGGAAACTGTCGGCAAATTATGTTTAATATATACAGGTGAGAGTATGAAAAAAATGAGGATAGTGGTGGCGCTTGGCGGCAACGCTCTTGGCAAAAATCTGCCTGAGCAGTATATTGCGGTAAAAGAGACAGCTAAAGCGATTGCGGATCTTATTGAATGTGGCCATGAGGTGATTATTACTCATGGTAATGGTCCTCAGGTTGGTATGATAGATTCTGCAATGAGTTTGTATGCAAGGCAAGATAGTCTGCAGAGCAAAACACCGCTTTCTATGTGTGTAGCTATGAGTCAGGCATATATAGGATATGATATGCAGAACGCTTTGCGCCGAGAGATGCGTGAGCGCTCTATCGTCAGCCCTGTCAGCACTGTGTTGACACAGGTCAGAGTGGATAGGAATGATGAAGCTTTTCAAAATCCATCAAAACCTATCGGTAAATTTATGAGTAAAGAAGAAGCTGATTTTGCTTCTAAAAAATACGGTCACATATTTATAGAAGATAGTGCAAAAGGATATAGACGCGTTGTGCCATCTCCTAAGCCACAGGAGATTATTGAGCTTGCGGTGATACGTTCACTCGTAGAAGATGGTAACGTGGTTGTTTGCTGTGGCGGTGGCGGTATACCCGTTTACGCTAATGGCGAACATCTGCGTGGTGTGTCTGCTGTTATTGACAAAGATTACGCTAGCGCGCTATTAGCAAAAGAGCTAGATGCAGATATGTTTGTCATTCTGACTGCAGTTGAAAAGGTTGCTATCAATTACAGAGAAGAAAACGAGCAGTATCTTGATAGTATTACTGCTATGCAGGCTAAAGAATATATGAATCAAGGCTTTTTTCAAAAAGGCAGTATGTACGAAAAGGTTGATGCCTGTACACAGTTTGTTGAGTCAAAAAAAGGCAGGGTGGCGCTTATCACAGAGCTTAATAAAGCTAAGGATGGCTTGCTAGGACTTACAGGTACAAGGATAGAAAGATAACATAAAAAAGGAGAACTGTTTTTGCAGTTCTCCCTTTTGTTTACTGTAATGTGTTTTTTTAGATTGTTTTTTGTCCACGTACAAATTTTGCTTTTAGCCCCATCAAATCGGCATTTTGGTAAATTGCACGTTCAAGACGCTCTTTTACGCTTAGCTTTTGCGGATGTGGTAATACGCTGTCGTCGATGACTACAGCATCAAATTCATAACCTTTATCAAACGAACCGACTTTTCCGAAAAACTCTCCGCCACCTTTGGTAGCCAGATAAAAAGCGTTTTCAAATGTGAGTGGTTGAGCACTGCTGTCTATTAGTCTGAAGTAGAGCTTTGAAACTTTAATTGTTTCTGCTATTGATGAAAACATCGACAGTGTTTCTCCGCCGGCAACATCGCTACCTAAGCCCAGTTTCATATTGTTATCAAGATACTTTCTTATAGGAGCTATTCCTGAAGAGAGATTTGTGTTGGACTTTGGGCAGTGAGCAATAAAGACACCATTTTTCTTCATTAGCTCGATTTCATTATCTGAAGAATGTACACAATGAGCCATTACAGTTTTTGTGTTGTTGCCAAAAAGACCGAATTTTTCGTATGCGTTACCGTAGCTTGTGCAGTCAGGGCAGAGTTCTTTTACCCATTCTATTTCATCCTTGTTTTCTGACAGATGAGATTGAGCTGGAATATTAAAGCTCTTAGCAAGTTCACCCAGACATTCCATCAGCTCATCTGAGCAGGATGGTATGAATCGAGGTGTTATTATAGGTTTTGTGTTCTGGTATTTGTTAACTGTATCTATAAGCCATTTTTCTGTATCTGATGCTGATTTTTGGGCGGAACTCTCTATGAGTATATCGGGTGAGTTTCTATCCATATTGACTTTGCCGATATAGGTAACAAGACCTGTGTTTTCCATCAAATCCATCAGGAGCTTTGTGGCTTCTAAGTGAATAGTGGCAAAGATGCACGCTCTGGTGGTTGCACTGTTTTTAAGAGCATCAGCAAATATTGAGTATGCTTTTCTTGCATACCCTGAATCACTGTATTTTGATTCTTCAATAAAAGTGTTTTTATTCAGCCATTCAAGCAGTTCAAGGTCCATACTCAAACCGCAAAAAGAAAACTGTGGGGCGTGCAGGTGTAAATCTGTTAATCCAGGGATAATCAATTTGTCAGTGTAGTCTAGCACTGGCAGGTTACAATATTCTTGTGGGATATCTGAGAAGACGCCTTTGCACACAGAATCAACGCATATAGCATATGAATTTTCTGCGGTGTTAATAATGTTTTTATCATTACTGAAGCATATATCGCCTTTTAAAATAAAATTTTTCATAACAAAACTCCGAAGTTTAGTACGTTTGCATTTATTTTTATTTTACAGTATCTTTTAATCGTTATTTTGCTAAATTAGAAAAAACTTGTTTATGGTTTCAGCCGATTTAGTTTCAAAAAAGAATTCGTATATAAATTCTACAAAAATCACTGCAAAAATTTGTAAAAAAATTAAAATTTTTATTTCTTTTAAAATATTTTAACTTATTTTGTAGTGTGTATAATTATACTGTTAGAATCCACTGGGACTAACTAAATTAGGCAGAATTATTTTAAGGAGGAAAATTCCAATGAAAAAGTTATTTGCTCTTCTGCTTGCTATCGTTATGGTTCTTTCTTTAGTTGCTTGTGGCAGCGAGTCAACAGACTCTGAAGGTACAGCTGATAGCGATGCAGCAACATCAGATTTTAAAATGGGTGTAATCCTTATCGGTGACGAGAACGAAGGTTACACTTATGCTCACATCCAGGGTATCCAGGAAGCTGCTAAATCATTAGGTCTTAATGATGATCAGATTATCTGGAAGTACACAATTCCTGAGGATGAGACATGCTACGATACAGCTGCTGACCTTGCTGACCAGGGCTGTGACCTCGTAATCTCTAACTCATACGGCCATCAGTCATTTATGCAGCAGGCTGCTACAGAGTTCACAGATGTTACTTTCATCGCTATGACAGGTGACACAGCTAAGGCTTCAGGTCTTCCTAACTTCTGTAACGCATTCACAGCTGTTTACGAGTCAAGATACGTATCAGGTATTGTTGCTGGTATGAAGATTAAAGAGCTCGTTGACGCAGGCAAACTCACAGATGACAACTACGACAAAGACGGCAACGTTAAGATTGGTTACGTAGGTGCTTACCCATACGCTGAAGTTAAGTCAGGTTACACAGCATTCTTCCTTGGTATCAAGTCAGTTTATGACAAGGTTTCAATGAGCGTTCAGTTTACAAACTCATGGTTCGACCTTACAAAAGAAGGCGAAACAGCTAACCAGCTCATTTCACAGGGTTGTGTAATTATCGGTCAGCACGCTGACTCTACAGGTGCTCCATCAGCTGTTCAGGCTGCTTTAGAGTCTGGTACAGTTTGCTACTCAATCGGTTACAACATCGACATGCTCGAGGTTGCTCCACAGGGCGCACTCACATCAGCTACAAACGTATGGTCTGTATACTACACTGAGGCTATCGGCGCTGCTATTAAGGGCGAAGAAGTTCCACAGAACTGGGCTAAGGGTTATTCAGACGATGCTGTTGCTATCACACCACTCGGTGAGTCAGCAGCAGAAGGCACACAGGAGAAGGTTGACGCAGCTATCGCAGCTATCAAGGCTGACGAACTCCACGTATTCGATACAGAAACATTCACAGTAGGTGGCAAGAAGGTTGAATCTGCATTTGCTACAGATACTGATGGCGACTGGGTTCCAGATGCTGATGAAGCTGTATTTGATGGTTACTTCCACGAGTCATACTTCCAGTCAGCTCCATGCTTTGCACTTGATATCGATGGTATCACACTTCTCAACTAATTCAATTTAATCTTGATTTTTTTGACGGAGATATCCGTAAAGGGAAGCCGAATTATCGGCTTCCCTTTACGAGTTTTATTATGCATTTGGTTATTTAGGTAAAACACGACCGCCTGGTCGTTACAGACTGTGGTGTTTTATCTAAATTCAAAAAGTGAAGGAGGATGTGTAGTGAATAATATTGCGGTTCAACTGCAGAACATTACCAAAACATTTGGTAAGAAGGTTGTAGCTAACAAGGATGTTACACTGGACATCAGAAAAGGCGAGATTCTATCTTTGCTTGGTGAAAATGGTTCTGGTAAAACCACATTGATGAATATGCTGGCGGGTATCTATTACCCTGATAGTGGCCATATTTTTATCGACACCAACGATACAGGATTGCAGGAGGTTTCTATCTGCTCACCTAAAGATGCTTATAATCTTGGTATCGGTATGATTCACCAGCATTTTAAACTTGTTGATGTATTCACAGCTACTGAAAACGTAGCACTTGGTCTTGACAGAAGTATTCCTTTCAATAAAAAGCAGATTGCGGCTGATATCACTGCTATTTGTAACAGATACGGATTTAAAGTCGACCCTAATAAAAAGGTATACAATATGTCTGTTTCTGAGAAGCAGACACTTGAAATCGTAAAGGCTCTTTATCGTGGCGCTAATATTCTTATTCTTGATGAGCCTACAGCTGTGCTTACTCCACAGGAAACTGACATGCTGTTTGAAGTTATGCGTAATATGAAGGAAGACGGTAAGTCTATTATCATTATTACTCATAAGCTCAATGAAGTACTAGCTATTTCCGACAGAGTTGCTATTTTACGTAAGGGCGAGTTTGTTGGCACAGTAGATACCAGCGAAGCTTCAGTAGAGATACTGACAGAAATGATGGTTGGTCAGAAGGTTACTCTCGAGATTGACCGCAAAGAACCTGTTAATGTTCAGCCACGTCTGGTTGTTAATAACCTTACTTGTATTAATAAATATGGTGTTAAAGCTTTAGACGATGTTTCATTTGTTGCTAATGCCGGAGAGATTCTGGGCGTTGCAGGTATATCAGGTAGTGGTCAGAAAGAGCTCTTAGAAGCTATTGCAGGTTTACAACATCCTGCAAAAGGCAGTTCTATTGAATATGTTGATCCTGCTACAGATGAGTCAACACAGCTTATTGGTAAGTCGCCTCTTAAAATCAAGAAGCTTGGTGTTGCACTTTCCTTTGTACCTGAAGACAGATTGGGTATGGGTTTAGTTGGCTCTATGGGTATGACAGATAATATGATGCTCAGATCCTACAGAAAAGGCTTTTTCTTTACTCAAAGAAAAGCACCTAAGGCTCTTGCTACATCAGTAAAAGATGAGCTTGAGGTAGTTACTCCAAGTATCCAGACTCCTGTAAGAAAGCTCAGTGGTGGTAACGTACAGAAGGTACTTGTTGGTAGAGAGATTGCGGCTCAACCAACAGTTCTGATGACTGCTTACGCTGTTAGAGGCCTCGACATAAACACATCTTACACAATTTACAATCTCTTGAATGAACAGAAAGAAAGTGGAGTTGCAGTTATTTATGTTGGCGAAGACCTTGATGTTCTGCTGGCTCTTGCTGATAGAATTTTAGTTTTGTGCGATGGCAAACTCAATGGTATTGTTGATGCCAGAACCACAACAAAAGAAGAGATAGGTCTGTTGATGACACATATCAGAGAGGAGGAGCACAACGATGACTAATGTTATTACAAGTAAAGAACCATTTGTCAGAATAGCAAAACGTGATTCGATACCATTTTGGATGTCGCTCCTCATTAGAGTTGCGTCTGTTATATTGGCGTTGATTGTCTGCGCAGGTGTTATTTATGCGTTGATTGAAGTCAATCCGCTTAAGGTTTATAAGTCTATGGCTGAGGGTGCTTTTGGTACTTTCAGAGATGGATACGAATTTTTTAATCGCAGAACCTGGATTACATTACGCGATACAATGATGTTACTTTGTATTGCTGTTGGCTTAGCTCCTGCTTTCAAGATGAGATTCTGGAACATCGGTGCTGAAGGACAGATACTTGTTGGTGGTATTGCAACTGCTGCATGTATGATTTATCTCAAGGACCTTCCTCCTGTGCTTT
>JAUMXP010000040.1:7541-11247 GCA_030529125.1 Eubacteriales bacterium
TTGTTCCTTTGCATGATAGGTGCAAGCTTGCTTGCAGGCGCTGTGTGGTCGTTCCTTCCTGCTTTATTCAAAGCTAAATGGAACACTAACGAAACATTGTTTACACTTATGATGAACTACGTAGCTATTCAGCTTACATCGTTCTTCGTTGCTTTATGGGAAAATCCTTTTGGCTCTAACACAGTAGGTACTATCAACCCTGTTGGTCGTGAAGGTTGGTTCCCACCAATTTTTGAACAGGATTATCTGATGAACGTCTTTGTTGTTATGGCTATAACGGTTGGTATGTTCATCTACCTTAAGTATTCTAAACAGGGATATGAAATAGCAGTTGTTGGTGATTCTGAGAATACAGCCAGATATGCAGGTATCAATGTTAAGAAAGTTATCATTCGTACTATGCTTATTTCCGGTGCTATCTGTGGTTTGTCAGGATTTGTTGCTGTATCTGGTGCATCACATACAATTTCTACAAGTACAGCAGGTGGTAGAGGCTTTACTGCTATCATCGTTGCATGGCTTGCTAAATTCAATACATTTACAATGATTGCGATTTCACTTTTGATCGTTTTCCTCGATAAAGGTGCTATTGAAATCGCTTCTCAATATGGACTGAACGACTACGTATCAAGCATGATTACAGGTATTATTCTGTTCTTCATTTTAGGTAGTGAGTTCTTTATTAATTATCGCGTTATATTCCGTCACGCATCTAAGGAGGTTGAATAATTGTGTTTAGTATGAATACATTGTTGCAGCTTTTACAATCTTCTATTGCGTTTGGTACAATTATTATGTTTGGTGCTATCGGTGAGATTATTACTGAAAAAGCAGGTAACCTCAACCTTGGTATCCCTGGTGTAATGTACCTTGGCGGTATTGCAGGACTTGTCGGCGTATTCTTCTATGAGAGTAACGTTGAAGATCCTAATCCGTTCCTTTGTGTGCTTATAGCTATAGTGTGCGCATTTTTAGCGTCAGCACTGGGCGGTCTTATCTTCAGCTTCCTGACAATTACATTAAGAGCTAATCAGAATGTTACCGGTCTTACACTTACAATTTTCGGCTCCGGCGTAGCAAACTTCTTTGGTGGTATGCTCAATGGCTTTGCAGGTGGTGTAGGTCAGATCAGAGTTGAAACTACAAGCAAAGCTTTTTCTGCAAAACTTCCATATTTATCTGATCTTGGCACTGTGGGTAAGATATTCTTCTCTTATGGATGGCTTGTATATGTAGCGATTATAGTTGCTATTTTTTGTCAGATATATCTTAACAAAACCCGTTCGGGTCTGAACTTACGTGCAGTGGGCGAGAACCCTGCTACTGCAGACGCTGCAGGTATCAATGTAACAAAATATCGTTACCTTGCTACATGTATTGGTACAGGTATTGCTGGCTTAGGCGGTCTGTACTATGTTATGGACTATACAAAGGGTACATGGGCTAACGACGGTTCGCTTGAGAACCTCGGCTGGCTCGCTGTAGCACTTGTTATCTTTGCAACATGGAAGACTAAGAATGCTATCTGGGGTGCATATCTCTTTGGATTCTTGTTCTGGGCTTATCTCTATATTCCTGGTCTTACAAGAAGCAGTCTTGAGCTTTTCAATATGCTTCCATACGTTGTTACTATTATTGTTCTTATCTTCACTTCACTTAGAAAGAAGAGAGAAAACCAGCCACCAAACGGACTTGGTCTGGCATATTTCAGAGAAGACAGATAGTTCTCAATTTAAAAAATCCCTTGCATAGTGTTCTCTGCAAGGGATTTTTCAGTAGATAGGTGATATTATGGCATTATTACTCAGAAACGTCAGCTGTGCTGTTTCGTGCGATAAAAATGATACAGTATATGAAGGCGTGGATATTTTTATTAATAATGGAAAAATAGAAGCTATAGGAAAAGATCTTTATATTGGTGCAGAAAAGGTCATCAACTGCACAGACCTAATATGTTATCCGGGACTTATCAATACACACCATCATCTGTATCAGATGTTTTCGCGCAATATTAGAAAAGTCCAGAATATGGAGCTTTTCCCGTGGCTCAAAGCTCTGTATGGAGTGTGGAAAAATCTTGATGATGAAGTAGTGTACTTAAGCTCGTTAAGTGGTATGGGTGAATTGATGAAAAACGGTTGTACTACTTGCTTTGATCATCATTATGTTTTTCCACAGGGTAACTCTGACAGACTGCTTTACAGCCAGTTTGAAGCAGCAAAAGCGCTTGGCATACGAATGTATGCGTCACGTGGAAGTATGAATCTGTCCGAAAAAGACGGAGGTCTGCCTCCTGATAGCGTAGTTCAGACTACTGACGAAATTATGAAAGACAGTATAGATGCGATTGAGAGATACCACGATAGCTCTTTTGGCTCTATGAATATGGTAGCAATTGCGCCATGTTCACCGTTTTCCGCCAGTGCGGATTTGTACAAGCAGAGCGCAGAGCTTGCTAGACAGTATGGGGTAAGATTACATACGCATTTATGCGAAACTATAGACGAAGAAAATTATACTCTCTCAAACTTTAACAAAAGACCGCTTGAATATATGGAGTCGCTTAACTTTGTAGGCGACGATGTGTGGTATGCTCACGGCATACATTTTAATGATAGCGAGCTACAGTTTTTAGCTGATAGCGGTACAGGTGTTGCGCACTGTCCGATTTCTAACATGAAGCTTTCAAGTGGTGTTGCCAAGATTTCTCAGATGATGAAAATGAACGTAAAAGTTGGTCTTGCTGTTGATGGCAGTGCATCAAACGACGGTTCAAATATGCTAGAAGAGATGCGTGTAGCTTTTCTGCTTTCGCGCTTGAATTTTGGCAGTGACGGATTAAATCCGTATGAGGTGTTAAAGCTTGCTACAGTAGGCTCTGCATCTGTACTTGGTCGTGATGATATAGGCTCCATAGAAGTTGGTAAATGCGCTGATATGTTCTTAGTGAACAGAAAGCGAATTGAGCTTGTTGGTGCTACATCTGACCCGATGTCTATGCTGTCTACAGTAGGTCTCAAAGGTGCTGTTGACTATACAATAGTAAATGGTGAAATTACTGTAGAAGAAGGCAGACTCATAAATATCGATGAAGAGCAGTTAAGCGAAAAAGCTAACAAAAAGGTTGAATCATATCTTAGCGATTTATTATAGATAAAACTAATTTGGCAGTTATTCTTTTTTGTGTGCATTCGATATTATGTTGACAGGATGTTAACATAAGTATATAATAACAAAAATCAGTTTTCAGACAGCTTTGAAGGAGTTGATATTGTGGTTGAAAGATTTGAAAAATTTTCTTTTGCTTTATTTGAAATAACACGTTACTGGTATAAGATTTCAGCTGAAGAAATGAAACCATACGGACTTAAAGGCCCACACGCTACATATCTTTCAACATTATATAAACAAGAAGACGGTATAACAGCACCACAGCTTGCTGATTTATGCGGCAAGGACAAGGCTGACGTTTCTCGTTCTATGGCAATTATGGAAGAGAAAGGTTTAGTTATTAAAGAAGCTGTAGGAAAGAATAAATACAGAGGGTTATTAAAACTCACAGATAAAGGCAGAGAAGCTGCTGAACATGTGAGAGAGCGTATTGTTGTAGCGGTCAAGCTTGCGGGTAGAGGTCTTAGCGATGAACAGAGAGAAAACTTTTACGCTGCACTTTCGTTGATTACTTACAATATGCGTGATCTTAATC
>JAUMXP010000200.1 GCA_030529125.1 Eubacteriales bacterium
CTCTAAGCTCTTAGTCGCGCATAGCAATTTTAAAGCCGGAGCCAAACTCAGTGAATTCTCTGATTGCATTGAGACGTTTTGTAGAAATTTCGGACAGAGATTTTGCACCGTTAAAGGTGAAATATGCGTAAGCGCGACGTGGAGAACGGCCAACTCTACCTCTTATCTGATGGAGCTGAGAAAGACCGAAACGATCAGCGTTCTCGATAATCAACGTGTTAGCGTTTGGTATGTCAACACCTGTTTCAATAATGGTGGTACATACCAGTACGTTGACTTCCTGCTCGAGCATTTTTCGCCATACTTCTGACAATTCCTGTTCGTTCATTTTGCCGTGACCAACGGCAACCATAGCTTCAGGAATAGCCTGAGCTATTTTGTTTGCTTTAGCAGTAATTGTTTCGGTGTTGTTGTGCAGATAGAACACCTGACCGCCACGACGTAGTTCACGTCTGATAGCTTCATAAATTACCGAGTTGTCGTGTTCTAAAACATAGGTCTGAACAGGCTTTCTGTCCATTGGCGCTTCTTCGATAACTGACATATCGCGGATACCGCTCATAGCCATGTTGAGTGTACGTGGAATAGGGGTAGCGGATAGGGTGAGCACGTCTACATTTTTGCAGACTTCTTTGAAGCGTTCTTTGTGGGCAACACCAAAGCGCTGTTCTTCGTCAATGATAACAAGCCCTAAATCGCGGAATTCAACGTCTTTCTGAACCAGACGATGTGTACCGATTATCATATCGATTTCGCCACGTTTGAGCTTTTTGAGTATTTCTTCCTGTTGTTTTTTTGTTCTGAAACGTGAGAGTAGTTCTACTCTCACAGGATAGGTGTCAAAACGCTTGAGCACTGTCTGGTAGTGTTGCCACGCTAATATTGTAGTAGGGCACAGCAGTGCACATTGTTTGGAGTCGCATACACACTTGAAAGCAGCACGCAACGCAACTTCTGTTTTACCAAAGCCGACATCACCGCACAGCAGTCTGTCCATAGGCGCTCTACGTTCCATGTCGTGTTTGATTTCTCTGCAGCAACGAAGCTGATCATCAGTTTCTTCAAATTCAAAGCCTGTTTCAAAATCTCGTTGCCACTCAGAGTCTTGAGAGAACGCAAAACCCTCAGCCTGCATACGCTCTGAATATAGCACTATCAGTTCTTTAGCCATATCTTTGACAGCTGATTTTACTCTGGATTTTGCTTTTTGCCAGTCGGAAGAGCCTAAGCGGTTGAGCTTGACTTTGGTTTCTTCGCGAGGGCCGATATATTTAGCTACAAGGTCGAGCTGTGTAACAGGAACATACAGCAGATCGCCCTTTTGATATTCGATTTTAATATAGTCTTTTATAACACCCTGAACGTCGATTTTGTGTATGCCTTTGAATAGGCCTATACCATGTGTGGAGTGTACAACATAGTCGCCTGCTGTAAGCTCTGCAAGACTGTGGATTTCCTGCCCGTTTTTAGGCATTTTGCGACGTTTGTGGAGTTTCTGATATGTCTGTGCACGTGAGTAGAGAATGAAGTGCTCAGATGGATATTCTATGCCTGACGAAAGCAGACCTTCAACGATGTGTACTACACCTTTTTGAAGCTTATCAAAGTCACTAGCAACCTTACACGCAAAGCCACGCTCACTTAAGGTATCGCACAGGCTGTCACAGGCTTTTTTAGTACCTGCGAGTACTGCAATATAGTAGTCTTTGTAGCCTATCTCGTTTAAGTCTTCCATAAGTGCCGAGGCAGTGCCGTTGAATAGAGCATTCTGCTTTGCGTTCAAGTTTACAAGCTCTGAGACATCAGTGCTGTAACTGCCGTGTGAGAAGGTGTCCATATACAGTAGCGGGTGCTCGCACGCTTTGTTTATGCATTGTGAAAAATTAAGCGCAAAAGTCTCGAACCCACGACAAAGAACACCGTCTTCAAATAAAGAAGACAGCTCGTTTTTGTGGTACGATTCAACCTGTTTCATACGTTCTTTGACAGTCTTGATTTCGCTGATGAAAACAAGAGAATCATCGTCCAAATAATCAAAAAGCGTAGCTTCCTTTTCGTATACGGTGCAGATGTATTTGTCGATGTTAGACAGGTTTACGTTGTCTTGCAGCATCTGTGCTTCGCGGTATAAAATCTCTTTTGCTTTAGCACTTTTCTCTGATTTTAAGTAAGATGCTTTTTTGCGGATTTTAGCTATTAATTCGTCTTTGTTTTCTATGAGTACTTCGGTAGATGGAGTGAGCAGGATTTTTTCGCAGTAGTCTGTTCTGCGCTGAGTCAGGGTGTCGAAATAATTGATTGTGTCAATTTCATCGCCCCAGAATTCAATACGTACAGGGTACTCGCTGTCTGTCATGAACAGATCTAAAATACCGCCTCGAACAGCAAACTGACCTGTACCCTCAACCTGTTCTGTACGTTCGTAACCCAGAAGTATCAGGGATTCTACAAGGTCGTTTAGCTTAACGCTGTCGCCTTGTTTTATGTTGATAGATGCTTTTTTCAGTATATCTTTCGGGATTGTAAACTGCGCAGCTGCGTCCATACACGCGACAACAACGTC
>JAUMXP010000041.1 GCA_030529125.1 Eubacteriales bacterium
GCCCAATTCTATGTTAGTGATACAAAGCTGTACTAACCAAAACAACATTCATAAAAAAGGAAGGCTTATAAGCTTTTTTATTAACGCAAAGGAAGTTGTAGTCAAAAAGTTCAAGAGACTGTTTCCAACTCTGTCATACTTAAAACCAAGCTATCCGTGTCTTAACAAACACCCATATTTGTATTTTTTTGTTTGCATTCACAGGTTTTTCAAAAAAGGCACAAAGCGGATTTATCGTAATAATCCCAAAGATGGACAAATATTCAATTACGAAGAAAATTTGGACAATCGTTTGTCGCAAAACGAGAAAAAACGACTGAAAATGCTAAAAGATATGAATTTAGTGTAAAATAAGGCGAAAATAGCATTATTCTTTATTGACAAATAGTTACAACCGTGATACCATTATTGTGTAGCTTTGGCTTAAGCTACCGCCTCATGTAAGAAAAATTTGAATATCTTATAATTTTTTTAAATTTATTCTAACAATCTTCTTTCTTGAGCGTATAAGTAGATGAAAGGCAACCGAAACCCTTTTATCTAAACTACATTAAAGGAGAATTATTATGAGTACAAAATTACCCCCATTATCAGTTTTAAAGGAATTAGCAGGCGAAGGCGTAGAGCTTAACGACGACGTTTTAGACGCAGTTGCAGGCGGTGCTTATACAGAAGAAGAATGGGCAGCTATGACTGTTGAAGAGCGTCAGGCAGCTCAGCAGCGTTCACTTATTGCTAAGTATGTTACTCACACTGTTTGTGAGATGGACTAATCTGACATACTAAAAATGAAGTAATTAAACGTTTATGCAGTAGTCTTTTAAGGCTACTGCATATGGTGTTTATAGAAAGGTTGTTTTTCTAATGTAT
The DNA here is from genome assembly GCA_030529125.1 of Eubacteriales bacterium. GTDB lineage: Bacteria > Bacillota > Clostridia > Oscillospirales > Acutalibacteraceae > Ruminococcoides. The sequence goes on from JAUMXP010000041.1 coordinate 871, forward strand.
CAAAAACCTGATTTTTTGAAAATTTCCCTTAAAGTTAAGGATGTTTTTGCAAACTACTCAGTTACCGGTTGTGCACCAAACACAGCAGACACACAGGGTCAAGTTGACCTCGGTGTAGGCACATGTTCTGATGTTGGTACAAGCAATACATGGGTGTCACTTGGTTTGGGAGCTTCTTGTTATACAGAACAAAACCCTTAATCTGGTTGAAAGGAAGTTTTTAAGATGTATCAAAGACCTGATTTTGTTAAAGTTTCAGTAAAAGTTAAGGATGTTTTCGCAAACTACGGTAGCGATAATTGTCCTATGGATGAAGGTGCGGTTAATCTTTTGGTTAACTCACCATGTTATGACATCCATATCGAAAACACTACATACATAGCACAGGGTTGGGGTTCTACCTGTTACAGCACACATGCTGCCCCTAATTCATGAGTTTAGAACTTAACTTAAACGGATATAAATTTTTAAAATCGGAAGCACATTTTATCCCTTTTACAAAAGGCGATGATATGCTTCCTTTTTGTCGTGTCAATTTTTATCACAAATCTGACAATATAACTCAAGGCAGAATCCGACTCAAAGAAGTTGGAGACTTTTGTTTTTATGAGCACGAAGACGGCATTATGCTCAGCGATGGTTCGTCGTTTGCAGTAGTGCACAGCGACTTCGCTACCATAGATATGCATCTGCCGTATCAATGGGGATTTGCAGAACACCAAGTGATGTTTTTGTTGCTTAATGCGTATAGATACGTGCTTGTGCATAATGGTCATTTTCAAATTCACAGCGCTGTAGTCACAAAAGACGGTTATGGCGTTGCGTTTTGTGGTTTACCGGGTGCCGGAAAAAGCACCCAAGCACATTTGTGGGAGGAGCATTTAGATGCTCAAGCGCTCAACCTTGACCAACCTGTGATACTTTTTGAAAACGATGAGGTGCTGGTCAGCGGTTCTCCGTGGAGTGGAAAAGAAGATTGCTATAAATCAGATACAGCACCACTTAAAGCAATTGTTTTTGTACAACAAGCAAAGGAAAATTCTATTCAATCGATGTCTAAGGCGGAGGCTTATTCGTTGTTGTTTTTGAATAACTTTATGGTGCCCGTAAAAGACGAAATCGAAGAAAAGCACAAAGAAGCTGTGTTAAAAATAGTCACAAAGGTTCCTTGTTATAAGCTTTGTTGCACTATTTCAAAAGAAGCGGTGGAAGTCGCATACGATATGATTTTTAAAGATACAGACAAGGAGAAGTAAAATGAAATATATTGCAAAAAGTGATTTTGAGCTTAAGGATATAGCGGGCGATATTATACTGCTACCTCGAGGTGCCCAGACTGTTGATTATAACTACGTAATGGTGTTCAATGAGGCTGGTGCTGAAATTTACAAAGCTATTGAAAGCGAAAAGACACTCGAACAACTCGCACAGTTGCTTGTTGATAAATACAACATCGACCAATCAACAGCTTTAGCAGACGCTAAAGAATATGTTGAAAAAATGGTTGAGAACGAGATTGTTGATTGTATTGAAGATTAAGGTTTAGTTTATCTGTAGATATGGGTGAGAATTATGTCATTATATGATGAGATTTTAAAATCTGAAAATAGAAGTGTGGATTTTCCCGAAATATTGAACAAAATTACCGTAGAAAAAGGATTTTTGACTAATTGTACTATCGAACTTACGCCTTTGTGTAATTTTAAGTGTAAGTTTTGTTATGCGCGTAAATCGCCTGAACAATTAAAGCAAAATGGCGAAAAGGTTTTTTCTTTTGACGATTGGAAAAGATACATAGACGAGCTCGCACAGATGAATTGTATGACGCTTGTTCTTACAGGTGGCGAGTGTACAATTCACCCTGAATTCGTAAAAATTTACAGATATGCATACGAAAAAGGCTTTGTTATAACTGTTTTTACAAACGGCTCGAATATAACTGACGAGATTCTTTCGACCTTTGTGGAGTACCCGCCATCAAGAATTTTCGTTACGATGTATGGCGCATCATCAAAAACCTACGAAACTGTCACTGGACACGCTAAGTGGTTTGAAATAGTTAAGAGAAACATTGAAAAAATGGTTGATAAAAAGCTCGACCTTATTATCCAGAACACTATGTCAAGTGAAAACATTAAGGATACTGAAGATTTGTATGATTACGCAAATTCACTTTCACTTGAATTTAGATATTCTTCGATGCTTAATTCATATGGCAACTGTACAGAAGAAGTGTACGAACAAGTTAAAGCTGATAACGATTTGGCGCAAGAAGTGAGCAATAACATCTGGCGTAAGCAAAGAGGAATGACCCAACAACAATACATAGAGCATATCAATACTATTCATACCTCTTTTGTACCTAAAAAATCGGATCCAAATGCTGTTGGTATAAAATGTAGCGCAGGAAGAAACGCATGCTTTTTTGCATATAATGGCTATATGCAGGTGTGCAATACATTTGATGTTTGCAAAATAGATACTAAAAACAAAACCATAAGAGAATGTTTTGAACAGCTTATACAGTGGGCAAATAGCCTTCCCAGAATAAAAGAGTGCGAAGATTGTATACATGCCTTTCACTGTAATAGTTGTGCTGCTTTGCACTATAACGACACCGGAAAATTGGGTGTGCCATCGCCTAAGATTTGCTTCAAAATCTTAGAGCCGGAAAAGGCAAAAATAGAGCAGGAGTATTTTGATAAATACGGTTGTGTAGACACAAATTTATTTAGGAAATGATATGAATATTAAGTCTACTGCACTTGGAGATTTACACAATGGAAGACAAACCTGTCTTATCGAAACCGATACAGATAGATATATTTTAAAGCCTCGTTGTTCAAAAAACGAAGAGGCTTTTGATTTGTTTTGCCAAAAACTCGACAAGCTTGGTTTGTGTGTGTTTGCTCGTGCACCTAGAATTATCAAGAAAGGTGAAAATGAGCACACACAAAAAGTAGAAGAAAACCTAAAAACCGATGAAAACGGAGCAGACCTGTACTATCAACGTGCAGGTGTGCTTTTGTTTTTTACTTATCTTCTGGGGTCAAATGACTTGCACTGCGAAAATATTATCGCAAGCGCAGATATGCCTGTTTTAATCGATTTGGAAACACTGCTCACCGGAAAAGCAAGAGGCACTTCAAATACATATAACCTAAGCAAATCAGTTATGCGGTCACACTTGCTTTGCAATTTTTTGAGCAGTAAAAACCAAGTCGAAGATGTCAGCGGTTTTTGTGGCATTAGTGCAAAAATGAAAAACATACCGTATACTGAAAACGGAAGGGTTTATCTTTGGGATAAACGCGATATTTTCATAAATTCGTTTGAAAAAGCGTATCTTTTTACGCTTGAAAATAAAGAACATGTCGCCCAACTGATTCATATTTTTGATGAGTGCGAATTCAGACAGATTTTGCGTCCAACTAAAACATATTCTTTGATTTCAACTGTTTTGGCAAAGCTTTCGAGCAATCAGGAAGAATACGCAACCGAGCTTTTGTCACAAGCATATAAAAAAGATATCGACAAAAACCGACTTGAGAAAGTGCGTCTTGTTTTACAAAACGAAGTGCAATGTGTACTAAAAGGAGAAATACCGATTTTTTACACTTTTGGAAATGGAGTCGATTTGTATAGCGCCGATAAAAAAGTTTTGAGCGACCATTTGGATTTATCGCCTGTTGATTATGCTTTATCAAGGCTTGATGATTTGTCAACAGAGGATTTAAAACGACAAAGACGCATAATTTCTTTGGCGATTGATGCTTCTACCCCCTTGGACAAAAAAGTTCACACCGTAAAGATAAATAAAGGCAGTTTAGCGTGTGGGGAGATTGTTGCACAAGAGGTAAGTGATTGTGCAGTCGATGGACTTAGCAGTGTGTTTTGCGGGCTTCAAAGCGGCGCAAATGGTAATGTCGATTTTGTTTCATACAACTATTCTCTGTATCAGGGGTTGTTGGGTGTTTTGTGTATGTATGCAGCGTTGTATAGAAAGACTCAAAAGACTGTATATAAAGATTATATTTATAGATTTTACGAAGAAGCAAGGAAAGTCTTTTTCAAAAATGAAAATGAAATTGTTTTAACCGATTCCAATTGTTCTCTGTCTGATGGAATTGCCGGCGTTTTAGCGTGCTTAGAGCACATTTATCAACTTACCGGTGAGCATTGTTTTTTTGAAGATGCAAAAAAAATTGCGAGTCGCTTGGTGATATCAGATACGCTGATGAATACCGATTATCTAAACGGAGTCGGGGCGTTGGGTGTAATTTTAAATAAGCTGAACACAAAAAACGCAGAAGAACTTTTTCGTTTATTGATTAAGATTTTTGAAAAAGTTGAGCCTTTTACAACAGGTGTAGCACATGGCAGCAGCGGCCTGATGGTGTCTTTGTGTGCTTTAAATACCAGTTGCCAAAGCAAGGTGGTAGATGAAAAGATTTTTTCTTTGTTACAATGGGAAAATCAACACTATAGCACTGATGACAACAACTGGTATGATTTAAGATGTAAAACTAAAAAAGGATTTATGAGTGGATGGTGTAGCGGAGCACCCGGAATAGCTTTAGCACGAGATTATATCAGGAAAAATACAAAGGATTTGAATATTCAGGCGTTGTGTGTAAGTGATATTGAAAAAGCAAAGACCTTTCTAAAAAAAGAAACCAGGTCAAAAAGAGATACCTTGTGTTGCGGCACCGGCTCACGACTTATGTGTGCGTCATCACTTGATTTATCTTTAGATTTTACATATAATATATTGCAGTGTGCTGAAGAAAAAGGCGAACTTTCGTTGTTGCATATTGCAAAAACTAACGATAGAAATGTATCCTTGATGCAGGGAATGGCGGGGGTTGCGTATGCTCTTGCTATGTATGGCGACAGTCTGAGCGGTGGAATGTTGATATGATAAAAAAAGAAATTGTTGTGGATATGCGTGAGCTTATTGACGATATAAAAGACAGAGTGAATAACGGTAATCTTGTGACATTGGCTGGACAGGGCGAAAGTATGAAGCCTTACATTACTGCTGATGATGTTTTGACATTTCGAAAGCCTGAAAACAAAAACGCAAAAGTCGGCGAGATTTACCTTTATAAACGCGCCGACAACAGTTATGCTATCCACAGAGTTTACAAAAGAGAAAATGATTTTGTGTTTATGCTTGGTGATGCACAGCTGTTTATCGAAAAGGTTGTAAAATCCGATCTGGTAGCGATAGTGACGACTATTCAAAGACCCCAAAAAACAGTTGTTTGTACGGGTGTTTTTGAGAGATATAAATGCGTTTTGCGAATGAAAAGCCGCGTGTTAAAAGCGACCTTGAGACAAAAACATTCTAAAGTAAAAATAAAAGTAAAATTGCTGCTTAGTAAAATAAAACAATTCATATTGAAAGAAAGATAATAATGTTTAAATACACTAAAAGATTTGTAAATGTCTTAAAAAACTGGGACGACAACAAAACTCACCTGAGGTGGCTTTATAATATTGCAAAAGGTTACAAGCGATATATGGTAGGGTTTCTTTTTATCAGCCTTTTTTCGATGCTCATTTCACTTTCCAGTTCAATCGCAGGTAAGTATGTGGTTGATGCCGCAACCGGTTTTCAATCTGAATTTTTCTTAAAATACATAATAATAATGCTTGCTACCAGCTTAGTGTCTATTTTGTTTTCTGCTGGTGTAGGAATGTTCTCAAATTATGTTAACGAACGATTTGCATTCAGTATAAAGGCGAAGATGTACGATCGTGTGCAAAGAAGCATTTGGTATAAGCTTTCTAAGTATCACAGCGGAGACTTGCTTTCGCGATTGACTTCAGACATAGACACAGTAGCGTCTACTGTAATCAGCTTGCTTCCTAATTTAATAGTCACCGGAATTCAGCTTGTTATTGTTCTTGGTATACTCGTTGTGTTTGATCCGACTCTTGCGATTGTTGGACTGGTTGTTGGTCCTATCGGTTTTTTGGCTGCTATGCTGTACCGAAAAAAATACACTAAGTACCAAATAAAGCTAAGAGAAAGCCAATCTGAATACTACTCCTTTTTCCAAGAGACACTGTCAAATATAGGAGTAATAAAGACATTTCAGCTTGAAGATGAGAACAACAATCTTTTTAAAAACATACGCAAAAAGCGTATGAAGCTTGTTATCGAAAGCTCGGTGTTAAGCAGCATTATGGGATCAATGATGCGACTCGTATATACCTTGGGTTATATCGCTGCGTTTACATGGTGTGCATATAGACTTTCTACCGCTACTGTATACATTAACTCGGCAGGGGTAGAGGTTGCGACATATACTTATGGTACGATGACACTGTTTTTGACTTTGGTCAGCCAGGTGCAAGGAAGTATCAGGGCTTTGGGTTCAGTTATTCCAAAAATGTACTCGTTGATTGTTTGTGCTAAACGCATACGGGAAATTACTGAAATCGAAGACGAAGTCTACAGCGAAGATAAATCAGCGCCAAAGTGTGTTTCGCTAAAGGTGAATGGTGTCAGTTTTAAATATGAAAACGATACGGTTTTGAGTAATTTGAACTTTACCGTGCCGGCGAATAAACACATCGGCATAGTCGGTTCATCAGGAGCCGGTAAGACGACATTCATCAGATTGTTATTATCTTTGATAGAGCCGGATAACGGAACAATCGAATATGTAGACGAAAATGGAAAAGCTGAAATTGTGTCTCCTTCGTCCAGACGATTTATTTCTTATGTTCCTCAAGGCAACACACTTTTGTCCGGTAGTGTGAGATCTAACCTTTTAACCGGAAATAAAGATGCTACCGATGAGCAGATGTGGGCAGCTTTAAAGCTGGCTGATGCAGACGGCTTTGTAAAAAACACTGATAAAGGACTTGATTGTGAGATTTCCGAGAGAGCCACAGGGTTGTCAGAAGGTCAGGCTCAGCGTATCTCAATAGCGCGTGCGTTGATAAGAGATAAGCCGGTGTTGATTTTAGACGAGGCGACATCTGCACTGGATGAGAGCTCAGAAGCTAGAATTTTTGAACGAATTACTAAAGATAAGAATAAAACTTGTTTTATTATCACCCATCGCAGTTCAATGCTTAAGTATTGCGATATGATAATAGAAATAAATGAAAATGGCACTGCCAATATAAAAGAGAATGCCTAAACACAAAGTATTATTGTTTTTTTGTGTTTTTGTAATGTGAAAGGTTAAAATGATTAACGCAATAGATTTATTTTTAAAAAAATTAGGACCAATGTATGGCATTGTGTTCAAGCTGTTGATTCCTGCAGTCTTATTCTATTTTCCTTTTAAAATGCTGGTACTTACATCGGTGATTGGATTTTCAATGTTTGGAATCACTGTTTCGTACGGACACTATGTTGATATAATTGTTTTGGTGATTTATATCGTATTTGTAGCGATGTTAATATTTTTGCCAAAAGTGGCTTCAGCTATTGAATTTGTAGTAACACCACTTTATTTTGTTGCGCTTAAATATGAATATCTCATTTTGTTTAATGTTGATTTCTATAGCTTTGATTTTTCATCTCAAGTTTACCAGATTAACCTGCATAGGATGCTTGTGATACTTATTATAGTTTTCATTTTATTCAAGCTGCTTTTCTTTGTTTTTGTCAAACTAAACAGAAAAAATATTATAAAAGAAAAACGAAAAAACATCTAAGATATCTGAATATGATAAATTCCTACTTAAAGTGAGGTTGCAAGGTTGATTTACTTTTCTTTTTATAGCATAATTAAAGAGTAAACTACAGAGAAGTTAAGGCGGTTAGCACTCCCTAGTGTTTGGGGGTGATATGTATGGTTGAAACAGTTTTGTTAATTGTTATATTAGCATTTCTGCTTGAAATTAAACTTGTAATTGCAACTATAAAAATGTAGAAAACGGCAATAGTACTTTAGTACTAAAATACTATTTTACTACCTCGTATCAACGAAGATAGCTTCTGTGGGATACAAGGGAGCAGGAGAGCATCTTGTAACATCAGTAATGCATTTATCTCAATACGGTGTAGCAATGAATGACAGTAAAGTTATCTTAGGAGAAGCTAAGAAATGGCTTTACCGTTATAGCCCTTTTAGTCCTAACGACGTTAGCTTTAATGCACAGCTTGACAATGACGATACCATTTATGAGAAAATCTGTGAAGGATATGAGGCATTTATCGTCAGAGCTGTAAAGTTTAAGACAGCAGGGGGACAGGGTATTGATATACTGCTTAGTGATGAGAAGCTTACTGAGCTTGAAAGGACAATTAGCGGAACTGCCGTTTATAGTGCTATTAAGTTTTTAAGCGGAAAAAATAAAAGAAGCTACTCATCAGAATATCGAGTAGCTTTTAATACACTCAGAAGTGTCGCAGGAAAACTTGCGGAACTTGAGAAGAATTTTATTTTAGGCAACAACACAGAAGGAAGATATAAGGCTCGCCTGTAATATACAAAGATGGCTCGAGATATTTAAGTACCCAACAGCAGAACACACCACCTACGACTGCATAGAGTGTACAGCTAAAATCACATAAATAATCACAACAAAAAAGCGTTGCGGATGAGGGGGAGTATCAACTTACTCCATCAAACTGCAACGCTTGTTTTTTATTCTCTGCTTAAACACTTGGGTTCTTACTCAACTATGGAGATATCCGCTTTCGTTAACACATCTTCCGCGGCAATCATATTCACGTCAAGATTCATTGCCCTGTACGCTTTTGTTTCACTTATGCCGTAGAAATTCTTAGCAAGCGCCTTAATGTATTCATAACCGAAATCAGCAAATATAGGCCCGCCCGAAGTTGTAACATAGGTCAGACTTTTTGCCTTACAAAGTCCTTGGGGCCTGCCTTTGATATATTCAAAAGTAATCCCTGAAACCGTGATCTGCTCCATATATGCTTTCAGAATTGCAGGGAACGAAAGATCCCAAAACGGAGCAGCTATGACGATCTCGTCAGCTTTAGCGAATTGCGTCGCATAAGAAAACATAGGGTCGTTCTTGTTTTCGTCGCTGATCAATCTTTCTCGTTTTTCAAGAAGCTCGCGGTTCAGGGGTACGATATTCTCCTCGTTTAAATTTACCTCTATAATCTCACCCGACATCTGACTTAAAATATTTTTAGCCAGTACAAGCGTTCTTGAATTTTCACGCACACACGCATTGATAAATAGAATTGACATGAATACATCTCCTTTTCGAAATTAAGTATAATAGAAGAACACTCTTTCTAAGTATATTTATATCGCGTATACTCAAAATATGCAATAGAAAAAACTCAAAAGCCGATATGAAATTTTATCGGGGAAGCGAGAACGCAGACTCTATCAGGCAGATAATCTCAGTGCCTTCCTCTTCGCCCTCAAAGAGCTTGATGTATTAAATATAAAATGGACCCCAACCCTATGGCATACAACAGTTGATAAAGTTACAGTAAACGCAGACGGAAGTGTGGTATTCGGCTATAAGAACGGTAGTGAGGTATCTGTATAACACACAACAGCATAAAAGCAAGAGCAACAGCCCGAAAACTGTTGCTTTTTGTTTTTTATAAGTGCTATAATTATCTAGACAAACTTGAATTTGACGAGGTGAATATCATGGAGATTTGGGACGGATACTTTATTGACGGGACTCTTGCAAATCAGGATTTAGTCAGAGGTAAGCAAATCCCAAAGGGGTTGTACCATCTGGCAACTGATGTGTTGGTACGACACGTTGACGGTGATTACCTTCTGATGCAGAGAGATTTTTGCAAATCGAACTATGGAGGCTATTATGAAGCAACTGCAGGTGGTTCTGCACTAAAAGGCGAAGATATGATGGCGTGCGTAAAAAGAGAGCTCCTCGAAGAAACAGGTATAGTATCAGATTCTTTTGAGTTTATTGGTCAGCACTCCACAAGGGATACAATATTTATTAGTTTTCTTTGCGTTACTGATTGTGATAAGACAGAAATCACTTTACAAAAAGGTGAAACTATTTCTTATAAGTGGGTGTCAGAAAAAGACTTCATTGAATTTGTAAATTCAAATGATATGATTGATGTCCAAAAACAACGCTTCAATGATTATTTTATGAGAATGGGATATGTCAGATGAATTGCAATTTGTCGATACCAAATCAACCGTTTAACGATACCCCTATAATTTAACGATAGGTTTGGGGGATTTACCGGCAAAAGCATAAAACTTCATATTTTTACACAACAAAAAAGCGTTGCACTGCAGATAATTAACACGGAATTTGAATTGTGTAT
>JAUMXP010000201.1 GCA_030529125.1 Eubacteriales bacterium
CTTTTTCTTGGCTGCCATAGCTAGCGGTCGGTAGCGAGCGTTCGTATTGCTATTATTTGCAACCTAAAACATACTCTCTATATCAAAAAGCCAACTGCAAACGCAGCTGGCTTTTGTTTTTATATTTTGACTTTCAAATATACTTTAGTCTTTATCTACAAATTTGAATGTAACAGGCTTGCCCTGCTTTTTCCATTCGCGGAATTCAGCAGTAGCAGCAAAGATTGCATCACCTGATGAGTTGATTGCAGTTTCTAAAGAATCCTGAACTACACCGATGATAAAGCCAACACCAACAACCTGCATTGCGATATCGCCATCGATACCTAAGAGTGAGCAAGCCATAGGAATGAGCAACAGCGAACCGCCTGCTACACCTGATGCACCACAAGCACCCAAAGTAGCAACGATACTGAGCAGAAGTGCCATAATAGGGTTAACTTCAACACCCATAGTGAACGCAGTAGCAAGTGACATAACGGTAATTGTGATAGCAGCACCATCCATATTGATAGTAGCACCCAGTGGAATAGCTACTGAGTAGTATTCTCTATCAAGACCAAGACGCTCACACAGCTTCATATTAACAGGAATATTAGCAGCAGAGCTACGTGTAAAGAAAGCTGTGATGCCGGATTCTTTGAAGCATCTAAGAACGAGTGGATATGGGTTTCTTCTCAGTGTAATAGCAACAACAATAGGGTCTACAATCAAAGCTACTGCAATCATACAACCAACGAGCACGAGTAAGAGCTTTCCGTAATCGACAAAGATATCTAAACCATATTCGTTGATAGAACCGTATACAAGACCAAGAATACCGAAAGGTGCAATCTGTATGATCCAACCAACAACCTTTGACACACCGTCTGAAAGATCACTAAGGAGTTCTTTTGTACGGTCCTTTGCAACAATTCTGAGCGCAAGGCCAATGAAGATAGCCCATGTAAGAATACCAACATAGTTAGCGTTGATAATAGCCGAAACAGGATTCTGCACCATATTATTCAGCAATGTACCAAATACTTCTGTAAGTCCCTGAGGTGGTGTATTCTGAGCAGCCTCAACACCCTGAAGCGGAATTGTTACAGGGAATAAATAACTAGCACCAACAGCAACAACCGCAGCAAGGAAAGTACTGAGCATATAGAGAATAATTACAGTTCTGAATCTGCTACCAAGCCCCTTGCCTGCACTTGCGAGTGATGAAATAACAAGCACAAATACAAGGATAGGCGCTATAGCTTTGAGCGCACCTACAAATATATCGCCAAAGATAGTAACGAACTCAGCCTGTGGTACCCACAAACCAAGCGCTACACCTATAAGCAGACCTATAAGAATGCGCAGAATAAGTGGTGATTTTGTGTAAAATCCTAATACTTTTTTCATAGTTAACTCCAATCCGCAATAAAGCAATTTTTACTCTATTATTCTACATTATTGCACGGTTTTTTGCAAGAAAACAGCAACTTTTCGGCAAGTATACAATAAAACCATCTTCCCTTTGTTTATTATAACAAATCTTCTCATTTTTTTAGTTACAACGCACAAAATATATCTATAAATAAGGCTAATTTGCCCAACAAAAACAGGCACCCACAAAAGTGAATGCCTGAGCGTTTATATACCTAAAGCTTCTTTCAGATAAGAAAAAGAATGCTCACGCAAGTTCTCTATATGTTTTTGAGATTCTTTTTCAAACGGTTTAGTAAGATCTGTTGTCTTGAGCTTTTCTTCTGAATCAATCCATCTGTGTGGTAAATCAAAAAGTTCACATATATCAGTAAGTCGTGAATTAACCTCACCTGCCATAGACACAGGAAGTGTTGATGTAAAAAACGGGATTGAGTAATTAATCGCAAAGGCTGTACCGTGGAACGAATTAGTCACAACGTAAGAAGCATTTTTGTAGCATGCTAAAAACTCAGACGGACCTGCAAACGCCAGGTTCTTGCCCTGTCTGAAAAGCACCTGCTTTTTCGATGGTTTTATATTCACAACCTTTAAACCGGTCTTTGCTTTCAGCTCTTTTGTGATTTCACGCAAGAGCGGAGTTTCCAGCATATAGTAAGTGAGAATATAACCACCTTTAGGAAGTTTGAGCTTATCGTCAGCATACTTGTTCCAATCATCTTTTGTGAGTAAAAAAGTAGGGTCTAATACAGACGTTGCGGATTTAGCGCTAGGGTTTACAGCTTTTATATCCTGCATAATCTTATGCGCGGTTTTCTCTCTGACTGAAAGAGCATCAAAACCGCTGAAAAATCCTGCTATCTCTTCTATTCTTTCTTTAGACAAAGAGCGTTCACCAAAAGATGAGGCAAAGCTAATTTTTCTACTATGCTCAAAAGGTAGGAAATAAGTCATATCATCTGCAGTAATATTTCTGTTAAAAAGCTGGTCAGAACCAGAGAGAATTGCATCATACTCAGAGGCTACTTTTGCGACTTCATCAGTAGTGTAGCAAACCTTATCAGATATATCCATCAGAGAGAAAAAGCGTTTA
>JAUMXP010000001.1 GCA_030529125.1 Eubacteriales bacterium
AACGGTGAATACTTTGAACAATTCAGTTTTTTCATAAGATATTTTAAAAATCTTCCTAGAATGTGGCCGTTAGTTATAATTCCTGTTGTTGTATGTGTGTGCATAAGCTACCTTATTGCAAATCACAATTATGTACCTATGTACACAGCTTCTACTACGTTCACAGTTAATATAAAAAACGAACAGCTTATCAGTGACCAGTCAGCTTTTTATGATAATGTTGCTGCAGAACAAATGGCTCAGACTTTTCCATATATTCTGACCAGTAATCTTCTCCAGAGAAGAGTTGCGGCTGACTTAGGTGCACCACTCACTTCTTCTATTGATGCAAGCGTTGTTGAAAACACGAATCTGCTTACTCTTTCCGTAAGTGATGTGGACCCTCAGAAAGCCTATGACACACTCAATGCGGTTATAAAAAACTACCCACCTATTTCTGAACCTATTGTCGGTAAAGTCACATTAAACATACTTGATGAAACCGGAGTTCCAACTACACAGGACAATCCGAAAATTTTTCGTCAGGAAATACTAAAAGGCTTTCTGATTGGTTTGTTTATAGCTTTGATGTGGACCTTATTAGTCTTTTCTATCAACAAGACTGTCACATCTGAAAATGAAATAAAAAAAGAATTCGGTCTTAGCACTCTGGGTAGTATGCCTAGAATAAAGAGCAAAAAGCGCTCTTCAAATATTAACAGGTATTATCTTGTCACAGATTCTGATATGACGCAGGTGTTGGGCGAATCTTTCAGAAAAACAAGAAACAAGATTGAATATATAGCACATCAGCAAAAAATCAAAAAGATACTTATAACAAGTGCTTCAGCAGGTGAAGGAAAAAGTATGTTTTCTGCAAACTTGTCTATTTCACTTGCACAGGCAGGTAACAAGGTTACCCTTATCGACTGCGATGTCAGACATCCAACCGGACGAATGATTTTTAAGATAGAACCCGGTTGCGGTCTATCCGATTATCTTAAAGGCGATTTAAGTCTTGAAGACTACATCGAAAGTTCGAAAACCGATATATTAAGAAAGGGCGAAAACCTGACTTTCTTTGCAGGAGGTACAGCAGTTGCAGACGGTACATCTTTACTTTCTTCTCAAAGAATGGATGAACTTATTATATTCTTGGAAAAAGAATCTGACTATATAATACTCGATAGTGCACCTGTCGGTATTCTTACTGATTCTGTTGTTCTCTCAAAAAATGTTGATGCATCCATCTTGATTATCAAAAACGATTACGCTCGTGTCGATATCATAAACGATGCTATAGAACATTTATGTGAAAATGATATTCAGATTATCGGAGCTGTTTTTAACACAGCAAATAACTAAACTATTTCAGGACCAACTAAGATGATTGATATACACTGTCATATACTTCCTCAGTTTGATGATGGAGCTAGAAGCCTGGACGAAGCCTTGGAGATGGCTTATTTAGCACACAAAAGTAAAGTCAATACTATCGTCGCTACTCCACATTGTAACGTACCGGGTGAGGAAAACAACTATTACGACGATAATTACAAAAGAATATTTTGTAAACTTAGCGAAGCTTTAGCTGAAAACTCTATTCCAGTAAGGTTAATTCCCGGTATGGAGGTTTTTGTTACTTTTGATTTACCTAACCTCATAAAAAACGGAAAAGTCATAACCATTAACCACAGCCGCTACATTCTTTGTGAGTTTGGTTTTTCAGAAGACCCTGAGTTTATTGAGCTTATGATAAAACGTATAAAAGAACTTGGTCTGGTTCCGATTATCGCCCATCCCGAACGTTATGATATCGTAAAATATGACCTTGATTTTGCGAAAGCAATGGTTGATGCTGGTGGGTTATTGCAGGTAAACAAAGGTAGTTTTAAGCAAGCTTTCGGGCGAAGTGCTCAGAAATGCGCCTACGAACTGTTAAGCGAAAATCTTGTCAGCGCCATAGCCAGCGACGCACATTACAGTACATTCCGTACTCCATATATGCTTGATGTAAAAAAAGAGCTCGAAAGCATCTGCGATACAAAAACACTCTTTACAGATAACCCTTTTAAAATTTGCTCGGATATTATAATCTAAAAATACCCTGTTAGGATTTTTCCTGACAGGGTATTACTATTTATAAAACTTATATTTGATTTTACGCAAAAATCTCCTGAACGAAAAATATGTTTTCATAGCAAAATACCTGAATTTTATATTCCGTATCCATATCTTGCTATAAAATTTCCAAATAAAAGTTGATGTATCTTTCCACTTTCGTCTTCGCTTATATTTTGTTACAACTCCTTTGACACAGCTATATGGCACAGGACCCTCAACCACAGACTGAGCATCACCAACAAAATATAAATCTTCACCGTCTACTTTATAAACTCTGTGCAAAATATAATCACCATTACTTCTTACATATAAAGCGATATCCCCAACACTGAGATTATGTTCAGGCTTTTCAAGATAGACCCATGATTTATTGCTAATCAGAAAAGGAGCCATACTGGAGCCAGTGACCACAGTAGACACACCTTTGCCCTTAGAGATAATAGAGCATAAGGCGTTCATATATTCAGCTGTATCAATTTCTCTTAACGGTTTATCCCTCATCTTATCACCACTGTTTTAGTAAAGCACCCACATCTATGGCGTATTATTTTTAATCTTATAGATTTCAAACAGTTTGCTTCGCCTTTTGCCTATGTGCATAGATTCAATAACAACACTGACTTTCTGACGCTCTTTACCTGTCATCAAAAAGAAAAATCTGTGTACCCACGCAATCGGCAACAGAATAGGATATTTCTTAGCGTAAGCATATTTTTCATTCAGGTTTTTGCTCGAACAAAAAATCTTTTTCATAATTCCATTATTATCATTCTTTAACGTTGAAAAAGAAAACACGCTACTCAATGTTTGTGAGTCAGAAACTTTACCATATATTCCACTCGAAAGAACATCATCAAGCAATAATGTTTCATCTGTTTCTATTTTACTCCAATTTTTATTGCTATGGAATATTTCTATATCTTTACCAAGATAATTCTTACCAATCTTGAATATTGCAGCAGCATAATACTGAGCATTTAAACTCACGCAACCTGAGTACAGTTTATCCCAATCAATATAAGTTTCATATTTATCAGCAAAGAGAATTATGTCGCAAAACTGTCGTATTCCGACACCTCTTCCAGTAAAATGCTTCAGGCTATGCAAAATAAGATATAGTAAATTTTCGGTATAATTAAAGGTTCTGACATCAACAAAGTTAATGTTCACAAAAACTCCATTATCATAAACATTTCCGAATAAATCATTATGGCTTTTATAAAAACTTTCATCGCGAATAAAAAGCTTTTTATGTAATTCAATAGTTATCAGATCGGAGTTCCTGAAAACAAGGTGGTTTTCACAATCATTGACAGTATCATCTGGTGTAAATCCGTTATGATTTAAAACTTTTACACATTTTTCGAAATCATTTTCTGACACAAGGATGTCTTCATCAGATGATATACGCAAATCAGGTTTTGGATAAACATAACTGCAAACAATCCCTTTGAATATCATCGGACTGATATTTTCAGCTTCGAAATCTTTATACAAGCTGAGGATACACTCAGTTTTCTCGATTTGTCTGTAAAACAAAAAACGAACCCTGCTTTTCACTTCATTAAGATTGCTTTTGTCATAAGGATATGTAGCATACAATTTGTCAAATATCAGCGGTAAAAGTTTGTGTTTTTCTGCCAAATTAAAAAGCTGAACATACTCTGATAAAGATATAGGTGATTTCACGTCGAATTCTCGGTTGTTAATGGCTGCATTCAGTACATCTAGAAACAACAAATTGATTGACACAAAATCACCACCCTGATTTATTTGCAAAGCAAATTAATAATATTATTATAATACTATGATGTTAAAAATCAAGCATTGCATTTAAAAACACAATCCAGTAAAAACTAACCCCTGTTGCAGTATAAGCGTACAACAGGGGGCGTTTTTATTTATATTTGTTTTCGAAAATATTTGTCAAACTATACACAGCTATTAATCTGTGCGTTTCAACCAAATCTCGTAATTATTTTTTAGCAGTAATAGTATCAGAGTATGCAATTCTGAGAATTCCATCAGCATCTCTGTACATTACGAATGCTCGAGCTATCATCTCGTCACCAAGCTCAACCCCAGTCTTTGTTATGGAGTGTGAACCAGTGCTTGTCTGATATTTCTTAGCTGGTACAAACTGGGTGACACCTCTGTCAAGTGTGCCTACTACAAATGTAGATTCGCTGTAGTTGTTCTTATCTGCAAAGAGCACACCTGCACTGATGAAAGTAAATTCGGATTTCTCAGGTACACTCCATGAGAAGAATATGGTGTTGCTATCGCCGAGAGTAGTGCTGTCTATACCGGCATTTACCAGAACATCATAATCAAGTTTCAGAGAAGTATTGGAAACATACATTGCTGTAAGCTCTGTATCCTTGTAAGGATAGAACTTATACTCTGCATCGTAGCTTTGGATGTTACCGTCTGCATCCTCCCAATGTGAGAACATCTGTCCATTTGGAGCAGCATTTGCGGTAACAGTTATGGACTTGTATGCAAGATACTTGCCATCGGTGTTGACACCTGCAGACTTGGTTACTGCTCCGCCGTTTACTGTGATATTGACATAAACATCCTTTACCTCCCAGATAGGACGAACAGTTACATCCTCGCCCTGAACAAGCAGTTCTCTGATCTCTTCTTCCGTGTGATCCCACTGGGCGAACTCGTAACCCAAGAAAGATGGATCCTCTGGGAATACGATATCGCTGTCAGGTGAATAGTATTGGATGTCGATAATCTGGTTGCTCTTGTCGTTTCTGAAGGTAACTGTGTTCATACCATCCAAATCAACCTTAAACATAGCAATCAGTACATCATTACCTGTTGTGTAGAAGGTGTAGGTACGCTCTGTGGTAAGGATATCACCTGTAGTAGCGTTTATCCAACCAACAAAAGTGTTGTCGTTGGTGGTTTGGGCTGTTACCTTTACCTGTTTGCCAAAATCCATATGATGATTGTAGTAATGCTTACCCAGAGGACGAGCAATACCGTCATCAACACTCATCAGAATATCAGTACCACCGGATACCTTCAGTTCTAGATAACCTGATGTATCATGATCTATCGCAGTCTCATCGTACTGAGCTGTAATTGTGAGGTTACCTGTGATGTTGCTGAAGTCCTTGTTCCAGCCTGCGAATGTGTATGTGTAGTACCCATCAGCAGGTCTTACAGGGGCAACAGGTGCCACAGCAGACTCACCGAGTTTTACAGACTGAGTATCAATTACTGTACCATCATAATCTTTGAATGTTACTGTGTAAGATGGAAGGTACGCAGTATTGGACACTTCTGTAGACTGAGGAAGAACCGCAGTGTTTGCATAATTCTGTGTTGAAGGTGTTGCTACATAACCTGGGAAGTATCCCATTGTATCACGAATTGTTTCATAATTTGCAAAGGTAAGGTTACTATTAATATCCCAGTTCCACTGCTTTATAGCATTTGACCACATACGATCGATAAGGCTGTAGAAATACTTGCCTTTATTAGCAGAGGTTGATTCATCCCATACACCGTTCCACATCTCTACTTCTGTGTTAACTGCAGCGTTATCACACCATACCATAAAGTAACCGCCCTGAAGCTGGTTATTTGTGAGCTCATACTTAGTTTTATTATATCCGCTGAGCAATCCTGGTGTCCACTCGTTGTAAATAGCGTCTTCGGTATTTCTATAGAAGCCCCACCAATTGTTACTTGGGTCACGGGCATCTTTACCCCAATCAGGATATTTTGACAAATCAGTATAGTTTGGATGATCGAAATATCTGAGCACATAATATGTCCAGAAATTTATACCACCATATACTGTTCTTCCACTATCAACCCATTGGCTTGGAGGTGCTGTATAGGAGCCGTCTGCAGTCCAGATTACAACCTCAATATCACTATCAAGCTGTGCGTTGGTTTGGAAAATCTTTGAATAATTATCAACTGTCGTCTTGCGATAGAAGAAATCATTATATACTCTTGAAGTATAATCGTGTTTTTTCAATACCTTATTAACGTCATTGATGTAATTATACACGTCAGTATATGTGTAACCACTGCTCGAATACAAACCAAGCTCGTCGCCACCAATATTGAACTTTGTACTTCCTGCATAAACCTTAAAGAACACAGCCATATCGTTATACATAGCGAATGCGAGATTCTTTACTGAATTGTTAGCAAGATTCAATGCTGAATAACCATTATTGTAATGGATTGTGTTAGGTAATGTATAAGTTGTGCCATTATACTTGAAAGTTTTGATAGAAGTGTTGCCTGCAGCAACCTGTTCAGCATAGGTCGTTGTAATCCAATCAACGTGAGCAGGTGTATCAAATGATGGGATAATATCAATATGATATTCCTTAGCAGTTTCGCAAATCTCGATAAGCTCTGCAGTTGTAAGATATCTGCCAGCATCAGGATCCGCACCACCGCTGTAATTCCAAGATTGCTTTCTGCTACCGATTGCCCATGAGAAGTCATTTCCTGACATTCCGTCAAGCTTGATTGTGTTTTCATCCCAGATATCTGAACGGAAACCACCGTCTTCTGACATATGGAATTCAAGAGCGTTGTAACCCATCCATGACATCTCAGCAATATAGTTTTTGATCCAATCCTTTGTCAGATACTTTCTTGCAACGTCAAGATGAACTATACGGTCTTTTGTATCAGGTTTATCCTGTGTTGTGAAGCCCTTGATTGCGTTTGTGTCAGCCTTACGGAAGTGTTTCTGGAGAGTGTTGAGACCGTAGAGGAGACCGTCAACATCCTTAGAATAAACCTTTGCTTTTTCAGCAACTTCCAGCTTGTATTCCTCGTCGCCGTAGCTGTAGCTGGAATTTACATAGATAAGAATGTCGCCGTCTGTAGCGTATTTCTCAAGACCCCATACGATTTCCATCGGCTCTGCAGATGGAAGACTGTCAGCTGCGAACTGGCTCTGTACAAGCTTCACAGTATCTACAACCTTATCTGAAGGCTTTGAGGACTCGTTTTGAGTTACAATATAGAATTTGCTGTCTTCTGACAGTGCAAAGTTTTTACTGCTGTTTGCAGTAAATGTATCTGCCAGAACACCAAGTGAGCTTGTGTCTGTTCCTACAACAGTAGGCTTAGATGGCTCTACAGGCTCGTTACCTGTATTATCACTATTACCATCGTCCTCTTTGTCAGATGTCATCTGGTCAACCAGTCCAATAAAGTCAACAAACTTGGATGTATCAAGGTTGTTGCCTGTGCTGTCAACAATTGTATTTCCCAGCTCATCATTATCATAGATAACGTCAGGAACTTCACTTTCGTTTAGAGTACACAGTTTAATACCGTTGTACTTGATACTTGTAAATGATGCCATACCAGGTGTTTCGGTATCAGCTACTCTGATAACAACCTGATATCTGTCATTCTCTGCATCATAAGGACATTCAGCATAAGGAATGGTGTAGTACTGCTCGGTACCTGTTGTGATCGTAGATAAGGTCTTCCATACGTACTCGTCGTTTACGTAGACACCATACTGGAGCTCTGCGTTAAGACCTGTAGCCTTCTGAGCGTTGAATTGACCGTAGTCAATAGCTCTTACGGCAATCTGCATATTGTGGACGTCCGTACCGTCTTCCTGTACATAGAATGCTAATGCAGACTTGAGGTTTGCACTTACCTCCTGCATATAGACCTCGTTGTTAGGACCTGCAAGGAGGTAATCATTAACGCTGTTTACTATGTTATTAGTCCATTTTAAGTTTTCATCACTAGGCAGAGTGTTGTTACGGTTCTCAATCCAGGTGTTTGTACCGCCGGATACGCTAAGACCGTCAGTATCGTCATACTTGATTGCAAATGCCTGTCGGTCAGCGATAAGATTTCGGATTTCTTCAAAATCAGCACCGTTTTCAGTGTCAATGTATGCATCGTTCTTGCCGGCTGTGCCATCTTCATCATCAGCAAGAGGCTGGAAGATTCTGATACCGTCAATAATAAGCCATGACTCTTTGACTGAAGGCTTATTGCCTACCATATTTGAGAAATCGTAAACAGGGACACCGTTAATCTCTACGGTGTATTTGCCAAAAGCAAGACCATTCACACGGACAATAGGCACCTGATTGATTGCATCGTCACCATCGTTTGCGTCATTATCAAACTCTGTAATAACTGCCACTGTCTTTACAACCTTACGTGTTGAATCCTTGACAACAACTCTTGCTGTACTTGAATCGACAGCATTGGTACGACCGATAATCTCAAATCCTGTACCTGTGAAATCAAATGTTGCAAAAGGCTTTGTATCGCCGATAGATACCTGAGTCTGGCTATCGCCACTGTAATCCGGCTTCAAAGAATTCTGATATGTAGGGTCTTTACCATACTCAAGTTCTTGGTCGACATTCTGAGACAGACTGCCTGAGCCATTGCCGATGTGAACCATAGAGTTAGCTGAATCTGTCGTATCGTACTTGATACCTGTAAAATCGTCTTCGTAATAAACAACGTTTGCAGGAAGCACCGTTACCTTCTTGTACATCTGTACTTCCTTGTTGATATCAAAGGTCTGACCCAAAGGTGTAGGATCATCTGTTGTCTCGTGAACTGTTATAGCCATCCACAAGTCATACATACTGTCCATGAAGTCAGTAGGAGTAAAAGTAAATCCTAACTTTTCTGCATCCTCACCATAGGTAATATCTACATTGTAGCCTGTAGACACTTCAGACGTAGACGAAACAGCAAAATTATTATCTGTGTAAACATCAATTTTGTTTTCTGCGCCAAGGCAGAACTCTTCTATGTTGCCAGTCTGTCTGCCGTTGTTATTATTGATGATAAAGCCCGTTCTGTCACCATCAAGCTCGTAAATATATCTTCCATTTTCGTCTTGTTCGGTGACAATATCACCAGGCCAAGTGGTGCTGCTTGTATCGTTCCAGTGATGAATCGCCACTGTACCCCAGTCATCAGGTACGGAAATAAACAGCTTGGTCTTGGTGTTTGTGTTTGCTTTACCGCTGTCGATAATGTAATAGCTATTAGTCTTATTAGGAGTCAACATTAAGTTCTGAGACTGAGTGCCGTTTCCGTTATTGACAATAACTTTGGTTGCACCTGCAGGAGCCTTCATGGTGTATACACCATCGCCGTCTGTATCTGTTACATGGATACCAGGCCATGCCGGGCCAACATCTCCGTTAGGGCCGAAGAAGTAGAAATTCACATCTCCGTAGTTTGCAGGTACAGTTGCCTCAACAGTGGTGTTGATCACTATGCCACTGACATTAATCCAAGTTTCAAGACCAGGGGTAATAAGCAGATCAGCAGTCTGCTTTGCGCCTTCCTTTTTGCCGTCGTTGACTATTACGTTGGTAACATCGGCAGGAATATTCTCTACTGTATATGTGCCGTCAGATTGCTTTTCCATAGCAATACCAGGCCACTCGACGCCGGTACCACTGCCGTTACTGTTCCAGTAATAAAGGCTTGCTGCTTCCCAATCATCAGGCACGGTAGCGTGCATCTTTACTTTCTCTGTAGAACGGGATGAAGTTGCACTGTAATAATATATTTTTGTTTCCTCGTTGTAGGATGGATTGTTGTCATTAACAGTAATCCACGTCTCTTTGCCTGCATATACAGGCTGGTTAGAGGTCTGTTTGCCTTTGTCGCCGTTGTTGATAATAACATTTGAGACATTACCAGGGATGTTCATAGTATAGAAGCCGTTTTGATCAACCTCGAGCGGTTCACCCGGCCATTCGTTGTTGTTGTCATACTCATCCCAGTAGTACAGATACACCTCTTCCCAGTCATCGGGAACCTGTGCGTGGATAATACCATCCTGAGTATGATATTCTGTGCTTGCGATAAGCTTACCTTCAGAGTTTGTTGTGCCGTCGATGGTAATCCATGCTTCCTCGCCTGGGTTGATATCAATATTGACAGTCTGTTGCTGACCGTTGCTAATGATAACATGTGGCACATCTCCAGGGATGCTCAGGCTGAAATGACCAACTTTATCCATATTCATCACAGTTCCTGGCCAACCATTATCTGCACCGCCATCGTACCAATAATACAGATACGCCTGACGCCACTGCACAGGGACTTGAACATGGAGAGGGACAGTACCTACAGCTGAAAGGGAGTATTTGTCGTTGTTTGCGTTGTATGTGATAATTTTTCCATTGTCAGGAATATTCATATTGAAAGTAAAATAACCATCAACGCTGTCGTCATCACCCTTTACATCAATTCTGTTTTTCTCATCCAAAGGCATTTTTTCAAAATTAATGCGGTTGAATTCGGAAATATTGTCTGCAGGGTCAAGGTATGTGGCACCTGTGGTATTGATACCCATAAGCTTTGCTGCAGTACCACTAAGATTTCCCAAAAGGTTGTCATTCTTAAAGAGCTCTCCATTTGCGTCCAGCTCCTCAGTCTTTAGACCATAGTCCAGAACATAGGTGCTATCCTGAACCTTGGTGCTATGAACCATTACACGGACAATAGCATAATCACCCTGATTAAGTCCTGAAACGTCATCTATATATCCACCACCTGTGGACTGAAGGCGCATAAGCAGATAGAACTCGTGCGTACCCGGCTCTGTGTAATTGATCTGACAGCCCCAATCTCCAGTAGCCTGCTGAGTAAAGAAGCTTACATCCGGTGCATAATCAACCTTTCTGCCGTATTTATCACAGAATGAGGTATAAATAACGCTTGTGTCACCTTTTACTTTATCAAAGAACTCCTCATACTCTGAGAGTTTATTTCCTGTGGTTTTTGAAGCTTTAGTGGCATCGTCAAGTATTCTCTTCTCCTGTACAAAGAGGTTGTGCTCTGACCACTGGTAATAGTAAGGAATTCCTGCAACATATATACGGTGACTCGCTGCACTTCGCAGAGTTTCGTTGCCACTACCATTTGGATCAGACTTTGTAGTCGCAGTAACATTGACTGTATTATCAAATACACCCGCCTCAGCCTGTTCATCGGTGAGGGTATAGTAGATGCCCTTGAAGGTAACTTCTGCATCAACCCACAGACCTGAACCACTCTGAGTAAGCTCGTCATCTATAGTTCCGTCACCAAGACCGTCGCCCTCCAGAGTTTTCAGGAAAACTTTCAGAGCATTGTTATCATTGAAGCGGATTGTAACCTCTGTGTATACATGTGTACCTGTGCCTGCATCAACCTTTGTATACTCGCCTGTTGCCAGATCCTTTATATAGTCACCATTGTTACTGTCAGGCTTATAGCCGGTAACCACCGCCGTAAGGTCGTTGGCTTCAAGAGTACCGCCTCGGGCATCGGTTACATAGTAACCATTGATATCATCGTTTAAATCATCTGGTGTATCGTCACCTTTAACCAAAAGTCCGTCGGTAGGATTCAGCTTTACACCGATGTTGCTATCATCAAATGTCAGGTTGTAAAGCTTTGTGTTACCTGTGTTCTTAGCCTTGAGGTTATACTCAATAGGAGCATTCGGGTTGACAATACCGCCAACCTCAACCTGCTCACCAAACTGGTATGCAGATTTCTCAACACGGAGAGCAGGGTCAGTAACATGCATATTTGTAACAATACGCATATTAGCACCGTAGCCGTGACGCTCCATATAATAGAAATCGAATTTTACAATCTCACCATCAACAAGATCAAGAGCCTGTGCACGCTTCACTTCTTCTGCAGAGTAATTGTCAGGATTAGCTACAACTTCTCTAGCCCATTTTACATAGTCGTTAACCTGGAAGCTAACGGTACTGATAGAGTGAGCACCACCAATATCAAGAACAAGTTGATCGTTGATGAACAAGTAAACGTCGTCGTCTCCTTCGAACTCGAAGAATAAACCATCCTCTTCGTTAAACACGAACTCACCGTTTGAAGTAAGAACGTAGTCAAAGTTTCTGTTTATATACGTACCGCCGTCCTTGGTGTATGAGCGATAGCCATCCTCCATCATATAGTATGATTTTGTCTGACCTGCATAATCACCGGTTGCGTTCGTTACAGGCAGAAACGGGAATCGGGTAGTTGTGTTAGATCCTGAATAATAGAACAAATCCTTTCCCTGAACAGGACCCATAGAAATTGTGCCGTCACCACCCTGATTCAGAGAGCTATACTCGACAGAAGACTTAGACTGCTCTTTGTACTGATTCTGAGTGAGTTTTCCGGAGGTGAGATCAGCGTTGCTTGCACCATTTGAAAAACCTGCGTCAAATACATAAGCGCTTTTTCCGTCTGACATATTAGCACTGCTAAGAGTAAGGTACTTATAGTCTGTCTGAAGCTGGTTGTAGGAGTTGTCCACGAAGAGGTTATTAAGCAGGAAGTAGGCAGCATCCATACAGGTATTGATGTTGTCCTTAACATCAAGGAATTCACCCACAAGACTACTTGCTTTTGCCTTTGTTTCAGCATATGAACCGAATGTCGGAGCTGAGCCCTTATTCTGACCTGAAGTGAATTTAATGCCAAGACAGTTACGCAGTGCCTGTGCAAGATCACTCTTACCACTGGTAGCGTATTGGCTACTCTCCTGTCCTTTTACGAAGTTATAATTATATTTACCGCCTGAATCTTTCTGAGGAATAACAAGCGTTTTTTCAAGCATTTCTGCAATGTATGATATAGCTTCCTCACGATATACAGGACGACCGTTTTCGAGTTCACCCTCTAAAAGACCAACAGTCATAAGACCCTGAGTAGCGTGGGTAAGCAGTTTGTATCCATCCAGATCCAGATCTGCCATATTAAAGCCATTCTGATAGTCGCTTGGGTACTTGTTTTTATAAGCATCCTGAGACGCATAGCTGCTAGATACATAGTAAATCTTGTTGTCGGTACCCAGATTTTTTCCGTTACGGTCTACACGCTTGTCGTTATAAACAGATGAGTAACCACCTGTACCATATGTGTATGGTGTATATCCAACTCTATATGTATTGTATCCGTTGTTCATTGTGGAGGAGGTATCTCCGCCTCCCAGCGCCCATTTACCACCGGAAGATGGCAGAAGCATACCAAAGCCAAGGTTGTTACCTGCGTTCCAACCATTTGTTGTACTTTTGGTAGATTTTGTGCTCTTTCTTTCACCCGGATTCTTATCGAAAGCCACCGCAGCCTTGCCGTACTGCTCTGCTTCAAATGAGTTGTTAAAGAACGCAACGTGAGAAAGGTCAAAATAGTCACTGGAAGCGTCCATATTAAGACGAATATATATCTTCCAAATATTTGAACTAATACTATCCCAGTAACCACTACCCTGATGTGCATCATAGGCTGCCTTGAGGTCGATAAGCATATATGTCCAGTCAGAAGAGTTCTGGAATGTGCCCGTATACTTCATCCGTGTCCAGTTAGAAGTAGAACCTATGTTAGAGTTCATATAAAAAGCAGGTGTACTTCCACTTGCGGTGAGTCCGCTGGAGCGATAAACCACTACCATATAGCGTACCTGATTTGCAGGCTTTGAACCCCAGTCATTTACAAAGTCAGCAACACAATAGTTAGCATAATCATAATCACCCGCACGGGTAAGTCTTAAATACTGAGGCGAGGAATTCGCAACAGCAGTTCTTTTAGTTTTTGTATAGTTGTTACTAGGATTATAGTTACCAGACGGATAGTTCGCGGTGAATGTTGTATATATCCAGTCGCCTGTATAGTCTGAGCCCAATTTGGTTACGGGCATAGGTGCACCGCCACCATAAAGACCACCACCCGCGGTAGAATAGCTCTCATCTAAAATCGTTTCACCATTAAAGTTGGAATACTCAAAGAGCATACCATCTGCAAGGTAGTCATAAATTTTGACAGGCCAGTTTATAGTACCATTATTGCCCAAGGTATCGTTCTTGATACCTGTATTACCGGCGTCAGTTCCGGTTGCGATATCATTGATAGCTGCCAAAACAGATGCAGGAATCAATGAAAATACCATAATAAAGGTCAGAACCAGAGCCAGAACTCTGTTGCCGGATTTCCACTTCTTCATGGCTTTTACTCCTTTCAATCAACAACTTCTCGTTGTCATACAGAAATCTATGTGAACACTATATATCAATAATGTATTAAATACATTAACATTTTTCTTAACTATTCCATTTGATAGCTATAACGGACAATGCGAGAGTTATCCTCATAATGTCCTGCTTGTTTTTTTTGGATATCATCAGGCTTCAAAGTATCAAAACCAACCATATAAGTAATACCACCAAGATAGTTTCCGTCAGAGTTTAGGTTCTTATAATAAACACAGGGATTAGAGAGGTTATCTTCAGAGATATTTTTAAGTGTCAGGGTATTCCCATCAACTTCTACCTCTAGCTTGTCCGTGGTCAAAAGAGCGTCGTCACGGAAGGTACTCTGACAATCCAGAAACTCAAACTCCGAGTCTGCTTTTACTCCCATACGGTTTGCCTCAAGGACCCAGGCTCTCTTTGAGGGTGGAAGTCCCGAAACCACAAACTGGGCTGTCTTACCGTCCACATCGTAGGTAACCGTCGCAAACTCCAGATACTCGTCTGAGCGATTCTCCAGAAGCACCGCCAGAATGTTCTCCACCTCTTCGTTTGAGCCGTCCTCCACATAGGGCCCGCTGTAGCTTGTAAACTCCAGACAGTACAAATCCTCTGAGGACGCTCTGTTCTGGGTTGCACCATACGAAATGTCCTTGGTGGAATCCTCTTTCGTACAGCCAGAAAATGTCACAGCCAACAACAGCACCAACACCGAAGCCATAACTCGCAGGGTAACAGTCCCATTTAAGTATATTCGATTGTTTCTTGCCACGGTTTCACCTCCGCTTCGGCTCTTTTTGTACATAATAACGATAATACCCCTTTTTACAGGCTATTACATATAGTATATAGTATCATCTTGATTGTCCACAGTCAATTGTTTTTTGGTAAAATGAAGGGTTTTTTGGATAAATTTTCCAAAAAGTCTTGCATTTGTCTAACATAGGAGTTATAATGTAGGTCTAATTTGTATCATTAGGAGAGTGAGCTCTTTTTTTCTTGTCTTCTCCTGTGATATCTGGGAGGAAAAAGATGCGCGTCTTAAGCGGATTTATCGTTCGGGAAGTCGCCGGCGAAACCATTGCTATCCCTTCCGGTGACGCTGCAAAAAGCCTCTCCGGTCTGCTAGCTCTCAACGAAAGCGGAAAGCTACTCTTCGAACTACTCCAAAGCGAGCAGACAGAAACAAGCCTTGTTGAAGCTTTGCTCAACGAATTCGATATCGACTTTGCCACCGCACAAGCTGATGTCGCAGAATTTTTAGAGATTCTGCGGTCAAGTGGTGTGCTGGTAGAATCTGAATAATCCCGTATAAACTTCATTAGTTTTTGTTTTTGAGTTAGGTAGGTTAAAAACTATGAAAAAGAAATATCAGAAGCCTATGGTTGCTGTTGAGTTTTATAAGCTCAGCCAATCTATCGCTGCATGCACTATTAAAATCGGTTTCCTGGACAACCAGTGCGTGGTCAACGACCCTGACTCACCGATAGAAATGCGCAGCTTAGCATATGCTTATCCTGAATACTTCAGCACAGGATGTGCTATACACTACAACAACATTCAGGAAAATGACTCTCTGTGTTTCCACACACAGGCTAACGCTACATTTACATCCTGATATGAATAGAGAAATTTCTTTTTGTATCCGTTTTTCAGGATTAACCCTTCGCTTTGTATTACCTACAACTGTAAACCTACCCGAAAACTTCACCTCTCTTATCTGCGAGGATGTTGAAAATCCTACAGCAGAGTACAAAGTCTGCTTACTCAAGACCCCTCTTTGTCCTGAATCAAAACCCATTTCAAAAGAGGGAGACACACATATATATGTTACCGATAAAGGCTGTCTGCGCATTTACTCAGCTCTAACTGCTGACGATGGGTGCCAGGTGGCCTGTCTTTTATGTAAAAACGGCAAAAACATTCTATATTATCCTGCGAAAATGTGGGATTACTATCGAAAATACTGGCACTGTACACATCTTTTGGCAGGAGAGCTTTTGCTTATGTGGCACAATGCTTTTTTACTGCACAGCTCTGTTGTGATACTAAACGGAAAGGCTATTCTTTTTTGCGGTCCATCAGGTGTAGGAAAATCAACCCAAGCAACACTTTGGGCGCAACATCTGAATGCAGACATCATCAACGGTGACCGATGTGTCATCACAAAAAAAGACGGGATTTTTTACGGTGGTGGCTCTCCCTGGAGCGGAACATCAGGTATTTTTAAA
Source organism: Eubacteriales bacterium (assembly GCA_030529125.1). GTDB lineage: Bacteria > Bacillota > Clostridia > Oscillospirales > Acutalibacteraceae > Ruminococcoides. The sequence continues at coordinate 16,370 of JAUMXP010000001.1, forward strand.
AGCGAGCAGGCTCCTATAGCAGGAATCTTACTCCTCTCAAAATCCAACGAAAACAGTATCACAGGGCTTAAATCAGAGGCTTTTGCACCTTTATACAGTCAGACCACTGTAAACAGCTGGGATAGGGAATTCGTGGACAAGGTATCTGATTTTTATTCTGAGCTTCTTTCTAAGGTTTCTGTTTATGAACTTAAATGTCGACCCGACAAAGATGCAGTGATGCTCGCATATAACACCTTGTTTAAAAAGGGGGACTTCGTATGACCACTAATACAAGTGCAAATATCCGTCGCAATCTCTGCAGCCAGTGTGCAACTCTTGGCATTCCTATCAGTGGCATTTTTGAGTTGACCCCAGATGCAATCTAAAGTGTAAAATGTGCTATGTCCGTCTGACTGATGAGCAGATGGCGCCTATCGGAAAAGAACGCACCGCAAAGCAGTGGATCCAGTTTGCACAGGAATGTAAAGACGCAGGAATGGTCTTTCTGCTGATCACCGGTGGTGAACCCACCCTGCGCTCTGATTTTCCTGAAATTTACGAAAGCCTCGCTCAAATGGGGCTATCTATATCTATCAACACCAACGGCACCCTGCTGACTCCAAAGATAAGAGAACTCTGGCATCGTTTACCTCCAGCGCAGGTCAACGTCACTCTCTACGGCGTGTGCCGAGAAGACTACGCGGACCTCTGCTCAAACCCTGACGCTTTTGACGCAGTTGTAGAAACTCTTAACTGGCTGAAAAAAGAGGGTATTCTGGTGCATCTCAACACCACTATAGTACCCTCCAATTATCCTAAGTGGATGAAGCTTGAGGAATTCGCAAACGACAGAGACCTGGAGCTGAGAATGACCTGCTACTGCTTCCCTCCTACCAGAAGAGCCCTATGTGACAATTGTGACTCGTTTTCTCGTCTGACCCCACAAGAGGCAGGTACTCTTATCGCGCAGGACCTTCTCTATCGTGAAGGAATTGACGCGATAAAAGCAAGAGCAAAAAACCTGTCATCTCCTTTGCAGCGTAGCTGTGACCTTGAAAACGGCGACCCTATCCAGTGTCTTGCCGGCCGATCACAGTTCTGGGTCACATGGGACGGAAGGATGACCCCGTGTGGAATGCTCAGCACTCCTGACACTCATCCCTTCAAAGAGGGATTTTCCGCGTCATGGGAACAACTACGCAAACATTGTTCCAAAATCCGTCTATGTCCTGATTGTGCCCGATGTGAACATCAGAAATCCTGTATGAACTGTGCAGCAGTGACCTTTGCTGAAACCGGCAGATTTGACGGCAAGCCTGAATATATGTGCGAGCTAAACCGTGCCTACCGCGAATCCGTGACAAAACTTGTTGAAAAATCAAAGTAATAACCCATCATTTATAAATAAAAAGACCTTATACCTGAGCGAAACCCGCTTTCAGGAATAAGGTCTGTTTTTTATCCATCTGGAAATAGTCATGAATTTTTCTGTAAAAAGTGCTTACTATTTATCTCACAACTATTATCTTTTGTTTTCAGACAGTGTTGAGTGGCCGTCATCGTTTATTTCAAGCAAATAGTCACAGTACTTTAACATTGATTGTCTGTGAGTGATTATGAAGCAAGTTTTATCATGTATTTGACTAAACTTTTAAAATATTCTCGCCTCGGTTTTCTCATCCAAAGCAGAAGTTGCTTCGTCTAAAATCAGAACCGGCTTATCTCGAAGTAAAGCTCTTGCAATCGCAATACGTTGAGCCTGCCCCTCAGAAATACCTCCTGCCCCTTCAGAAATCATCGTATCAAGCCCCAAATGAGTCTTCTTTAAAAATTTCTCTGCCTGAGAAAACCTCAGTGCTTCCCACATCTGATCATCGGTAGCGTGAGGATTTCCTTTCAGCAGATTATCTCTGACCGTACCTGACATCAGTGTATTCCCCTGTGGTACATAGGAAATAAACCTACGCGAAGCCGGACACGCCTGCTCTGTCGCCCACGATAACCGCATGAAGTTTTCTGACTTCGTGCCGATTTACCTCGACTCTGCAAAGCTGACGATGTCGGAGTCTGTGTATTACCGCTACGAAAAAATGCTACAGTACAGCATCATTCCCGAACTCGGTCACCTGAAACTCAAGGACATCAAACCGCTACACATTCAGCGATATGTCGACTCGCTTATCAGACGAAATGAACGATATGACGGAGTGAAAAAGCCTCTCTCGCCATCGTCAATTCAGCGCTACTACACGGTGCTCCGCTCGGTGATGCGTTACGCGTACAAGCTCGATATTATAGGAACAAACCCTGCCGACAAGGATAGAATCACCCTGCCAAGGCAGATTGAACCCGACACCGAAATTATTAAAGAATCGGAGCTCCCACAGCTCTTCTCGGCACTATCACAAGAGCCACTGCAGTATCAGGTTATCATACACTTAGCGCTCTCGACAGGCTGTCGCCGAGGTGAAATAGTCGGAATCAAATGGAGCGATTTTGACTTTGCAACGGGCTACCTCACCATCAGTCGCTCAAACTACAAGGTCGCAAATGACTCTGAAATCAGGAGCAAGTCCACAAAGACGGGCAAGACCCGACAGATTATCGTCCCGCCGTACTGCATCGCGATGCTCAAAAAGCTCAAGGCAGAGCAAGCGAAAGAGATACTAAAACTCGGCGATGCGTACAAAAACGACGGCTGGGTGTTCACCCAAGCAGACGGAAGTCCGATGTACCCGACCACGCCGACACAGTGGTTTGACAGATTCCAGAAGCGCCACAACCTGCCTCACCGCAAGTTCCACGCCCTGCGTCATACTTCCGCTACCCTACTACTGAGTAACGGCACAAACATCAAAAACGTCGCCACAAGGCTCGGCCACTCACAGCTAAAGACAACTAACCGCTATGTCCACGCAACAGACCAAGCCGAACGCGAAAGTGCTAACCTGCTCGAGAATATCCTCAACAAAAAGGGACAACACACAGCATAGGCAGAAACTCATACCTTAATCTCTCTTACAAAAATCACATACAAACAGAAAGGCTGTATCCTAAATTAGGATACAGCCTATTTTATCGGCAATATTTGTTGTTCTGTTTTTTGATTAAATAGTTGTATTTTTGCCGATGATGTGGTACAATAATAGCGTAGAAATTTAATCGGAGGTATTTATGAACTATTTATCAGTTTCAAAAACCGCAGAAAAATGGGGACTCTCCGAGCGTAGTGTACGCAATTACTGTGCTCAAGGTCGCATTGACGGTGCTAAACTTATCGGCAAAACCTGGCACATCCCTGAAGATGCCGTAAAACCGACTCACGCAAATAAAAAGAAAACCACCGCTACTTTGCTACAAATCCTGCGTCAGCAGAAACAGAGCAAAATAAACGGCGGTATTTATCACAAGGTTCAAATTGAACTGACATACAATTCGAACCACATTGAGGGTAGCAGACTGACTCACGACCAAACTAGATATATTTTTGAGACCAACACGATTGGCTTTGGAAACGAGGCGGTCAATGTTGACGATGTCATTGAAACTGCGAACCACTTCAAGTGCATCGATATGGTAATTGATCAGGCGACTGCTACGCTTTCAGAAAAACTCATCAAGGAGCTACACGCAACATTAAAGACGGGTACTAGTGACAGTAGACTTGATTGGTTCAATGTTGGCGATTACAAGAAACTGCCTAACGAAGTCGGTGGCACAAGCACAACCTTGCCTGAAGATATTGCAGGTAGTATGCGTAAGCTCCTGAGCGAGTACAACTCCACTAAAGCGAAAACATTCGATGACATAGTAGCGTTTCACGTCGCTTTTGAGAAAATCCATCCGTTTCAGGACGGTAACGGCCGTGTGGGCAGACTTATCCTGTTCAAAGAATGTCTCAGACATAACATCGTGCCTTTCATCATCGAGGATGACCTCAAACTGTTCTATTACCGAGGACTCAAGGAGTGGAACAACGAAAAAGGTTACCTGCTAGACACCTGCCTTACCGCACAGGATAGGTTCAAAGCGTATCTTGATTACTTCAGGATTGAGTATTGAACTAAATAGCACACAAACACAAAGGCTGTACTCTTATTTAGAGTACAGCCTATTTTACTGCTTACAAATTATCCAATTCACCCCAAATAAACATCAATAAACATCAAATCGGCTATAAATGAAAAGAACCGCTTAGACAGGCTTTAAAAAATGCCTTGTTTAAGCGCCAAAATGGGGTCCCAAAAATCTGAGATTTTGGGGAGAGGAGGAGCAACAAAGCGCATACTGTGGCGATTTTTAAGCAAAAAAGAAAATCGCCGCAAACAAGCGACGTTTGCGACGACGATGGAGCTGATAACCGGATTCGAACCGGTGACCTCGTCCTTACCAAGGACGTGCTCTGCCTCCTGAGCCATATCAGCGTATTTAAATTTCGTACCACAGTATAATATCACAAGTTAAGTTAAATTTCAATACCAATTTTAGATAGGTCTTGGTATTAATTAAAGCCCTGTATATTTACTACAGGGCTTCTTCGTTATCTATTTCCTATACTAAACCTAAATATCATAAATGATATCTGCTCTTAATTCGATTAATTTCAGCCGTAATTTTATCTTCTTCATTAATTAACATATTAAGCCTACTCTTATTTTCACTTAATAATGAGTTGTTGTCTGTTTCAATATTTTTATAATACGATATAGCACACTCTTGGTATATTGCATTTACTATCAAAGCAATCAATACTATACTACCTATTGCAATAAACAACCCATTCCAAAAAATACCTAAAACTACTAATAAAATGCCAAGGAACAATATTTTTTTCCATCCTCGACTTATAAAATTCCCAGATTGTTTTGTACGTACATTAGTTGACGCTGTATCAACTATATTTTGGTATACATCTATATTATTGTTGATAATTTGCTCATGTTTATTTAATTCATTTTTTTGAATATATAAATTGTTAAGCACTTGCACATGTTGCGCTAAAAGATTATTCCGTTGTAACACATAAGCATCCCACTGTGATTTAATTTTAGCCGCTTCCTCCGACGGCGCACAAACTAGTGCTTTATTCATGAAGGTCGATAATTCTTCAAATTTCTCGAATTCTAAATCTAATTTGCTAAAACTATTAGTAGAAATAGACACCATTCCTAGCCATCCTCTATACTCATCAGGGTAGTCATTAGTTATTTCTCGATAAATTTGAAAAGCTTTTTCGTAATCCCCAAAACGTTCATTCACATTAGCGTTTTTTATCAAACGCTCTTTTTCAGCATCACCTTTTCCTGATATTATTACATTTTCGGCATTTATGTTATTTGTTACATAATAATTGTAGTTCTGAATAGCTTGCTCAACAAAATAAGCAGAACCACAATACCCACATACCGATGTAACCTGTGTGTTATCCACCTCAAGTGTTGCACCACAATTTGTGCATTTCGCATTAACCAATGGCATTTAATTATCCTCCTTAAAATAAAAAATGCGCCAACCGAAGTTAGCGCACTAAAAACACATAGCTCCGATTGTCGCCAAACAATTCCAATACCATATCAGTATGCAGAATAGAGCATGTATTTTTACAATAGTAAAATACACACTGACATGGTAGTTTATTCGAATTGTTTGGCACTCTCATCATAGCACAATAAAAATACAAAATCAATTATTTTTGAAAACATCATAAAGAAAAGCACCTGTCGTCTGACAGGTGCTTTATTGTTTAATATTCTAGCTTTTCTGAGATTATCAGTCTTCAGTTTCTTCTGCCTGAGGGGCTGAATCTTCCTGCGTTTTGGCATCGTCTGTCTCAAGCTGTACCTGCTCGATTTCTTCCTCAGTTACTTCTTCTTGAAGCTTGCTCTTGAGGCTCTCGAAGAAGTCGTTGTGGTTTTCGAGTGTTGGTTTGAATGATGGCTTAACCTTTGTGTCATCTTCTGCGATAGTCATGTCATCGTCAGCTGACTCTTCAGGTGCTTCATCTACTAAAACCTCAGCTTCAATCTCAGGCTCATCAACAGACTCAACGTTAACATGTGTTGCAGCCTTAGGTGATGCAGAGTAAATCTCCTCGAACTCTTCTTCATCATCTTCTACATACTCAGGTGCAGCCTGTGCTTGTGAGCTGTCGATAGCATGGAATACTTTAGTTGTGCCATCTGCTGAATCATCATCGTAAGCCTCTTCCTCGTCATCTTCGAACGGAGAATTCTCAGGCATTGGTGCAGGCTCGTAGACTTCCTCTTCCTCAACATCGCCAAAGTAAATCTGATACCATACAAGGAACACGTAAACAGTCCAGATTTTACGTGAGTTATCTTCTTTCTCAATGAAATGCTCATCAAGATAATCGATAAGCAGGTTAGTGTCAAAAAACTTCTCAGCAGTAGGAGAAACAAACAGTGATCTTACTACTGAGTAGTAGTGCTCATCTCTAAGCCATACTCTGGTTGGCACAGGGAAGCCGAGCTTCTCTTTCTCAGCTGTAGCCTGTGGCAGATGTCTGAGCGCTGCCTGACGCATAGCGTACTTAGTGTTTTCTTTATTTACTCTTAAGTGTGACGGTATAGTAGAAGCAACAGAGAACACTTCTTTATCAAGGAAAGGTACTCTAAGCTCCAAAGAGTTAGCCATACTCATTCTGTCAGCCTTAAGGAGAATGTCGCCTACCATCCACATATTGATGTCGAGATACTGCATCTTAGTTACGTCGTCGTATCTACGAGCACGGGTGTAGTGTCTTCTGACAAGCTTTGTAGGGTCAGTAGCAAGCGCAGAATTCTTGAGCAGAGCTTTCTTCTGCTTGCGGTCAAACATATATGCATTACCGATGAAACGCTTTTCAAGCGGATGAGTAGCACGGATGAGGTAATCTCTGCCCTTGATGTCAGGGAGCTTCTTGCACACTGCGCCTATTGCTTTACGCACACAGTATGGGAATATCTTCTGGTACATTTTGAACACACGTGGTTCGTTGTAGCAGGTGTAACCGCCGAACAGCTCGTCAGCACCCTCACCTGAGAGAACAACCTTAACGTATTCGCTTGCAAGCTTTGCAACAAAGTAGAGCGCAATACAAGAAGGGTCAGCAAGTGGCTGGTCCATGTGGTACTGTACCTTAGGCACAGCAGCCCAGAACTCCTCGCTTGAAATAAGCTTTGTGTGGTGTTCTACGCCAAGCTCTTTAGATAGATTCTCAGCCCAGCTGATTTCGTTATATCTTTCGCCAAAGTCAAAACCGACAGTAAATGTCTTCTGGTCTTTGAAGTAAGTTGAAACGTAGCTTGAGTCAACACCGCTTGAGAGGAAGCAACCAACCTCAACGTCAGCGATTTTATGAGCGTTGACAGAGTTTTCGAACACAGCCTCAATCTTATCGACTGCTTCTTCTTCTGACATATCTTCGTCAACTCTGAATTTAGCTTCGAAGTAACGCTGAGTTTCAACAACACCATCTCTAAACCACATGAAGTGGCCAGGAAGCAGACAGTAAACGCCCTTGAAGAAGGTCATAGGCTGTGGGCAATACTGGAAAGAAAGATAGTGGTCGAGTGCTTTCTCGTTGAATTCTTTTACAAACTCAGGATGCTCTAAAATACTCTTGATTTCAGATGCATAGCAGAAGTTGTCGCCAATCATAGTATAGTGCAACGGCTTGATGCCGAAGAAGTCACGAGCTAAAAACAGCGCCTTGGTGTCTTTATTATAGATAGCAAAGGCAAACATACCGCGAAGATGCTCAAACATCTCCTCGTCCCATTCTTCAAATGCATGGAGCAGAACTTCGCTGTCAGTAGAAGTTGAGAAAACGTGACCGTATGATTCAAGCTCTTTTCTCAGCTCTTTGTAGTTATAGATTTCACCGTTGAAGGTGAGTACCAGATTTTTCTCCTCGTTGTAGATAGGCTGGTCGCCTTCATCAAGGTCGATGATACTCAATCGTCTGAAACCCATTGAGATGTAATCATCACTATAAAAACCGCTGGAGTCAGGTCCTCTGTGAGTGATGACCTCGGTCATTTTTTCTATGGTGTTTTCGCGCTGTTCGATTTGTCCGGTAAAGCCACAAATTCCGCACATACAGCAAAACTCCTTTCGTTCAGGCGGTGCCTGAAAGCATTTATTTTAAAAATAATCATAATTTCTCATTATAATTACTCTAATAATAACACATTATATATAAAACTTCAATAAGAGATTGCCAAAAAATCACAAATAGACTTCTTGCATAAGAAAGTTATATGATGTATAATGCGATATGCAAAGTAAATCAGCAAAAAATCCTTGGATTTACAGCAAAAGGCAGGTTGTATTATGACGTCAATGTTAGGCACAATAGTCAACACCGTTGCGGTATTAATAGGCGGTGCGATCGGACTGTTATTCAAAAAAGCTATACCGGACAGACTATCAGACACAGTGTTCAAAGGACTTGGTCTATGCACGATGTTTATTGGCATCACAGGTGTTTTTCAAGATGGTGTAAACACGTTGGTTGTTATCATTTCCGTTGTACTGGGTGCGATTATCGGCGAAGGGCTTAACCTTGATTTGCGTATCAATAAACTGGGAAAATGGATAGAGAATAAATGCTCTAAAAATAAAGACGACGATAATAAATCAACTGTCGCACAGGGCTTTGTGTCTGCATCACTTCTGTTCTGCGTTGGTGCTATGACCATAGTCGGCTCACTTCAAAGCGGTATCGCAAACGACCACACCACACTGTATATAAAGAGTATACTTGACTTTGTAGCTGCTATTATTTTTGCTAGCTCACTGGGTTACGGTGTGCTGTTTTCATCTTTGTTTGTACTTATTTATCAGGGGTTAATCGCCTTAGGCTCTCATTTTGTAGCGTTAGCGTTTACTGACTCAGCAGTGCTCCTCAGTGCAACTAACGGCCTGACTCCGTTCATGGTGATTGTCAACACAATGAACTGTGTCGGCTATATCATCATCATAGGTCTTGCACTGAATATGCTCGGCATCACTAAGCTCAAGGTTATGAACTACGTTCCTGCGATATTTATGCCTATTGCTTTGTGTCCGCTTGCTGATTATTTAGTAAGTTTGTTTTAATCATCACAGGTCACTGAAGTGGCCTGTTTTTTGTAATTATTTACTGCGAGCAAAAAATATAGTAGTATAAGCCCTGTAAAGGTGGAATACATATGGATTTAGGATTTACGTTCTTTTTTAATAGTATATTGCTAGGTCTGGGGCTTAGCATGGATGCGTTCTCGGTATCTGTGGCAAACGGACTCAACGAACCTAAAATGCGACTGCGAAAGCTCTTTATTATCGCGTTCACATTTGCGTTCTTTCAGGCGGCTATGCCACTAATTGGCTGGGTGTGTGTACACACTGCGGTCAATCAGTTCGAGGCTTTCTCTAAGTTTGTCCCGTACATCGCGTTAATCATTCTTTGCTACATCGGTATATCGATGATTGTAAGCTCGATAAAAAACAAGGGCGAATACGAAAAGCCTAGAGTAGGCGTGCTTGCACTGCTTATGCAGGGTATTGCTACGTCTATCGACGCACTGTCGGTCGGCTTCACGATTTCAGAGTATGATTTTCTAGAAGCACTTCTGTCTGCGCTGATTATCGCCGCTGTCACCTTTGTTATCTGCGCTGTAGGACTCAAGCTCGGCAAGAAGTTCTCAACTAAGCTCTCAAGCAAAGCTACCCTGTTTGGCGGTATTATACTGGTGCTCATAGGTGTGAAGATTTTCCTTGACGGTTTTCTCTCTTAACATGGGAATTGTTAAAATATGTGACAAGTTTTTCACCAAAAATACTCAAAAAGTTCAATTTGCGTTCACATCTAATTCACATATTCAGAAAATTACGCGTTATAATATAGTTGTACAAAGTTAAGGACCGCAACTTGATTTTGTATTGTTCTACCCTCCTCAATGTAGACAATAAGTCTATCATTGTACCCCTCATTTTTTATATGGGTCTTACCCAAAACAAAAGCAAAGGCACTAAGCTACCGCAAGGCTTAGTGCCTATTGTTTTATTTAAGCAAGGTTTTGTTTGACATTTATGCATCAGAAATGTATGATAAAATAGTAAGCAATAATGAAAGAGGGGAATTGTTATGAAATTTAATGAATGCGTAGAAAAAGTATCGACTTTTACAGATCTAAAACGTTTTGCAAACGAGTATGTGATCGACTATAAACGATTATCGTTTGATGAACTTAAAGCCGCGGTAATAAAAACAGCTCCCCAATTTTCAAACGAAGATAATGTTCGCTCTGTAATCCGTTCTATTGAACTTAATCAAGACAGAAATATTCGTATTTTGTTCAATATATACATTAGAAATGTTCTACTCAACTGCGATGATTTTATGGAAAGTGTCCGCGTAGTTGAAGATAAAATTATAGCTTACGAACAGGATATTGTTGACACCGCTAACGAGTTTTCACTTAATGAAGAAGTAGATAACATTGAGCTTTATAAATATGTAGTTGAGGCTGCGTGGGAAGAAAACAACGATATATCTGTTGATGAACAAAATTTAATAAATAAAATTAAAGACAAGCTCGGTATATCTGAAAAGCATCATCAAATACTTGAAGCTCAAATTGGAAAATTCCCAACTATAGGTAATTTATTGCACGCTAAAGATGATATATCGACAGTTAGAAGATACTTTCAGAACAAAGGTTTAATCATATCTGTCAGAGATACAAACAATGTTGATTATGATGTTATCCCTGAAGAAATTGCTACTGTTCTTAGAAAGCTGTTCAATATTGATATTAAAGAATCTTCTTACGCTACATTAATCGAAAGCAAGTATGTAAAGAGTAAAACATATTTAATCGATATGCTGACTAAAGCAAAAGTAATGGTACCAAAGTATCCAAAGTCAGCACAGCTCAAAGAACTAGCAATGAAAAATCTGACAGCTCATCAGTTGTTAGGTGGTTTTTCGGCTTTTGATGGTCTAGACAAGAAGACTCTATCAGAGTGGTGTAGTACTTTAGGCTTAATTGCTTATGGTACAAAACCTGAACTTATTAATCGAATAGTTGAGTATTATGATAATATCAAACAAATACAGTGTACTGAAGAAGACGAACGCGAGCTACTATATCATTTTTATGAAGAGTTAGCTAGTCGTAAACTAGGCGAGTTAAGACAGCAAGGTGTTATCAATAAAGACTTAGAATGTGAGCATAAGTTTGAACTTGCGACAAACTATATCTTTGAAAAAATATTTAAAATAAAACCTCTTATTATGAGTGGTACAGAACACCCTGATGGTATCCTGTCATTTAATGATAAACTCATTATGTGGGATAATAAATCTAAGGAAACAGATGTATCTCTAGCTGAACATATAAAACAATTCGACAGATACATAAAGAACTCTACTAAGCCAGTTTCTGTATTTATGGTAATTGGACCATCATTTACAGCAGATTCACAAAAAGAATGTGCAAAATATGCGATGTCAAACGACACTATTATTTTGCTTATAACTGCATCAGAATTAAAAGAACTTGCTGAAAACTGGGCAAAAGCTCATACAACCGACAAAGAGCCTTTACCTTTAGGTGTGTTCAAGCAAAACGGTAGATTTAATCCAGATTTAGTATTACTATAATATTTAGAAAGGCTTGAGCATCAGTTCAAGCCTTTTTATATTCACAACGATTTTTGTTTACAATAAAATTGTATCAGGAACTTACGAAATAATATGGAGCTAAAAACAAGAAAACCAACCAGACTCAAAGGATATGATTATAGTAGTACAGGCGTGTATTTCATTACTCTGTGCAGTAAGGACAGAAAGCCTGTATTTAGCAGAGTTGTAGGGGATGGCGTCCTCGACATCCCGAAAATAATGCTTTCTGAATATGGTGCGATAATTGATAAACATCTGAACGCTACCTCAAACCATTATGATTATTTAAGCATTGACAATTATGTTATTATGCCTAATCATATCCACATCTTGATAAGCGTTTATAATAACGGGATGTCGAGGACGCCATCCCCTACAAATGATATAATCCCATCGTTTGTATCTACACTTAAGCGTTTTGTTAACAGAGAGGTCGGGGAAAATGTTTTTCAACGCTCATATATCGACCACATTATCCGTGATGAGAAAGATTTTGTGGAACACTTCAGATATATCGAGAACAATCCCTATAAATGGGAGTGCGACGAGTTGTTTGTCTAACTTTTCCTTGACACAAAACTTATTACGCTGTATAATACACCCATACTTTTTCAAACCGTTGACGCGGAGATAAAGACAGCAAATGACTTTGCAGAGAGCCCGTGATGCTGGGATACGGGTAAGATACAGGTTGTCAAATGGACCGCTGAGGGTGCAGTCAAATGCGAGGTTATTGCTCGCAGAGTATTCTGCAACGTATGGCACACGTCAGTTGCCACGGGTATGTCAGTACCCTGTAAGCGCACCATACTGGTGAATCAAGGTGGCACCGCGGATAAGCATTTTATTCGTCCTTGACAGTAGCAATACTGTTGAGGACGTTTTGTTTTATAAAACGTGTTATATTCGGAGGCAAGCTATGATACTACTAACTAAACGATGGCGTGTATATGCCTTCCCCTTGAGGGGAAGGGGGACCACTTGTGGTGGATGAGGTGTCAAATGAATAAAATAAATAATCCAAAACTTACAGGATTATCTAAGACCCTCAGAAAAAATATGACCAAGGAAGAACGTCACCTGTGGTACGGTTTTCTAAAAGATTTGCCTGTTACTTTCAATAGACAAAAAGTTATAGGAAACTATATTGTTGACTTCTACTGTGCAAGTGCTAAACTTGTTGTTGAACTTGACGGCTCACAGCATTTTGACACTAGCGGTTTAGAAAAAGATAAACTCAGAGATGAGTATCTTACAAGCTTAGACTTAACTGTGTTGAGATATACTAATCTTGAGATACATAAAAATCTCACAGGTGTGTGCGATGATATATGGAACCATGTTTCCACCTCACCACCGCCTACGGCGGAGCCTTTCCTCAAGGGGAAGCCTTGATAAATTTATTACTTATTTTGGAGGTACATTATGGTATTTAATAACATTGATTTTGACACATATTTCAGAAACTACCCTGACAAAGAGGGTTATTTCGGCAAGTACGGCGGTGTTTACATCGACGAAAAGCTCAAAAACGCTATGGCTGAGATTACTCAGGCTTACTTCACTATCTGCCAATCTCGAAAGTTCATCGCAGAGCTTCGAAGAATCAGAAAAGAGTTTCAGGGCAGACCTACTCCTGTATCACACCTAGAGCGTCTGTCAGATGCTATGGGCGGTCGAGTTCAGCTGTACGCTAAGCGCGAGGATCTCAACCACTCCGGCGCTCATAAACTCAACCACTGTATGGGCGAGGCGTTGCTCGCTAAATACATGGGCAAGAAAAAGGTCATCGCTGAAACAGGCGCAGGTCAGCACGGTGTAGCACTTGCTACCGCTGCTGCGTACTTCGGCCTTGAATGCGACATCTACATGGGCGCTGTTGATATTAAGAAACAGGCTCCTAACGTTGCAAGAATGAAGATTTTAGGCGCAAATGTCGTTGAGGTTACTCACGGCCTGCAAACACTCAAAGAAGCTGTCGACGCTGCTTTTGATGCATACAGCAAGGAATACGAAGATGCTATCTACTGCATCGGCTCAGTGCTCGGCCCTCACCCATTCCCTATGATGGTCAGAGATTTCCAGAGCGTTATCGGCATTGAAGCCAGAGAGCAGTTCCTCGATATGACAGGTCACCTGCCTGACGCTGTTGTTGCTTGTGTTGGCGGTGGCTCAAACGCTATGGGTCTTTTCTCAGGCTTTTTGAACGACCCTGTTGACATCTACGGCATCGAGCCTTTAGGTCGAGGCGAAAAGCTCGGCGACCACGCGGCATCACTAAAATATGGTAGCGAAGGTGTTATGCACGGCTTCAACTCAATCATGCTCAAAGATGAAAACGGCGAGCCTGCTCCTGTATACTCAGTAGCGAGTGGTCTTGACTATCCGTCTTCTGGCCCTGAGCACGCTTTCTTACAGGAAATCGGCAGAGTTAAGTACGATGTAATCGACGACGAAGAAACAATCGACGCATTCTATAAACTCTCTCGTTTAGAGGGTATCATCCCTGCTATCGAGAGCTCCCACGCTATCGCATACGGCATGAAACTCGCTCAGCGCATGGACCACGGTTCAGTGCTTATTAATCTTTCAGGCCGTGGCGACAAGGACATGGACTATGTAATTGAGAAGTACGGTATCCGCTAAGAAGAATAGAATAAAAACAGCTCCCGAAGGAATTACCCCTCGGGAGCTTTCTTATGCTCTTTTATCATTCGAAATTGCGGATTAATGTTACGACTTTGCCCAGTAGCACTGCGGATTTAACGATAATCGGCTCGTAGTCGTCGTTTTCAGGTTGGAGACGGATGTGGCCCTTCTCCTTGTAAAAGCGCTTGACTGTAGCACTCGCTTCGCCTGTGCACTCGTCCTCGACCATAGCAACAACGATGTCACCGTTTAACGCAGTCGGTGTGCGGTGAACAACGATAATATCGCCATCAAAAATGCCTGCGTTGATCATACTGTCGCCAACTACGTTGAGGGCAAACATATCCCTGCCTCTGACTACAGACTGAGCTATAGGGATATAGCTCTCAATTTCTTCAACCGCCAGTATAGGCACACCCGCGGTAACTCGACCCAGAAGTGGTACTTTAGAGGTAGGTTCATCGTTTTTGATACGGATACAGCGGTTGAGTCCGCTCTCGCGCTCAATCAGACCGCGGTCTTCAAGAGTCTTTAGGTGCAGGTGCACAGTAGACGTAGATTTGAATCCCGTAGCTTCGCACAGCTCACGCACAGACGGCACTCTGCCCTGCTCGCTACAGCTAAGTATATAATCATAAACCTTTTGTTGGCTTTTGCTCAGTGGTTTCATAATATCACCTCTATGACAAATTCTAACACACTTCGACAAAAAAATCAAACATTTATTCGAATAAATTATAGTTTTTTCTGGTTTTTTTAAAATAAAAGCACCCACCAAAAAGTGAGTGCTTATAATATAGCCTAAATATTACTCTACAACTAAAATGTAAAATTCGTATGGCTTGTATGATTTATTCTCAAAGTCAGCCTTTGTGACGTCTGTTTCTTCAGTACTCAGGGTTTCACCGTCATAGTGCATTACGCACTTAGCGTTTTCTATATCAAGTGTAACGCCTGCGTCTTTGATTTCTTCAAAGAACAGGTTGCCCACGTAAACCACCTTGTTATCGCCACTTTGTCTTGTAAAAGCGAAGATGTGAGTGTTAGAAACCTCGTTGATAGTCAAATCAGTATTTGTAGATGCAAGCGCTTTGTTCTCTACTTTCAGTTTTGAAAGCTCAGTGATGAGCTGAGCATACTTCATATCATCTTCCCACACAACCGCGTCTTTCTCGAAGAAAGCAATCTCGTGGTCGTAGCCCTGCTCGTTAGATGTATAAATCAGAGGGAAACCAGGAGCAAGATAAGTCAGCGCAAGCATAGGCTCGTAGGTATCGCCGAATCTGTCAACAATACTTCCGTCGTAAGAATTCTTGTCGTGATTATCAAGATAGTTCATCGGGAAACTACCATCAACGTAGTTAGCATTCTGAATCATACCCTGCTGGATAGTAGAGGTAGCCACGCCGCCTTTGACCATCATAGCCTGACCATACAGTGCGTCGTTGTAGCATGTATCAAAAGCGTACTGTGTCAGACTCTGCGCAGCAGAAACCTCAGCAAGCATCATTATCTCACTGTTAATGGACTTTAGCTTGTACACAGCAGCATTCCAGAAAGATGCAGGCACACCGATAGCGTGGTCGCATCTGAAACCGTCAATACCAACTTCTTCAACCCAGTACTGCATGCACTTAATCATTTCTGCGCGCATCTCGTAGTTATCAAAATTAAGCTCAGCGGTGTCTGTCCAATCGTATGGGGAGGTTATCTTGCCGCTTTCGCCATGCATGAACCAGTCGTCGTGCTCTTTAACCCAAGCATTATCCCAGCCTGTATGGTTAGCTACCCAGTCGATAATAACCTTAAAGCCCATGTCATGAGCCTTGTATACAAGATTCTGAAAATCCTCTTTTGTACCAAATTCAGGGTTTACTTCCATGTAATCATCAACAGCGTAATATGAACCGAGTGTACCCTTGCGCTCTGTTTCGCTTATTGGGTGAATCGGCATAAACCATAGGGTGTTGATGCCCATGTCTTTGAGTCTTTGGAGGTGGTCTTCAAACGCTTTGAAGGTGCCTTCCTCTGTATACTGGCGAACGTTTACTTCATAAAGCACGCAAGTATCAAGCCATGACGCAGTTGTTTTCTCAAGTATAGGGTCACTGCCTGCGATATCGGTCATAACACCGTCAATCACACTACCCTCTTTAACGTCTTTTGAAAGAACGTATTCATTTGTTTTTACAGCTGTGGTTTCTTTTGTAACGTCTGCAGTGTCATCAGCAGAGCATGCACAAAACGACAAAACCATAACAATAGCAAGCAAAAATGCTAAACATTTTTTCATATTATTTCTCCTCATCGGTTTGATATGTTAATTATAATACCGCATATTTTTTTGTCAATAAAAATGAGATTGCAAGATAGCGTGCATCAAAACTTTTGACACTATCAAAAATACCTGTTAACTGAAAGTCTGACTTAACCAATTTGAAATTTTCTCAGCATCATCTATATGAAGTCCGTGCACGTTATCTTCGTAAGTTATGATACTGCAATTTTCATTAGTTGTTTTAAGTTTACTGTACATCTCTTCAGCTTGAGAATACGATACCTGCTCATCTAGTCTGCTGTGGATTATTAATACAGGTACAGTTATTTCATCTGCCCAATATACAGCAGAACGTTTTTCGTATTCATCAGGTGCACTCTCTGGGGTTTCACCTATGTAATTCTCAAGTATAGTTTTCATATCATCTCTATCATCGTAAGCCTGATTATGATGCTGTCCGTCAGCGCCTGTGCA
>JAUMXP010000202.1 GCA_030529125.1 Eubacteriales bacterium
TCCACACCTGATGTATCAAGTGTACCACGGATAATGTGATAACGTACACCAGGAAGGTCCTTAATTCTACCACCACGAATCATAACAACGCTATGTTCCTGTAAGTTGTGGCCGATACCCGGAATGTAAGCAGATACCTCGATTCCGTTTGTAAGCTTTACTCTGGCAACCTTACGGAGCGCTGAGTTAGGCTTTTTAGGAGTCATAGTTCTTACCGAAGTACAAACACCTCTCTTCTGAGGAGAAGCCTGATCGGTAAGCTGGCTCTTCTGAGTGTTAAGTCCCTTTAAAAGAGCAGGAGCTGTTGATTTCTTTTCAACTGTTGCTCTACCTTTTCTGACCAATTGGTTAAATGTTGGCAATATGTTCACCTCCATACATATAGATTTTATATATAAAAACACAAATGTGCTTTTACCAAAAGTTATTTAATAATTGCAGCAGCCGCACAGGGCACTTCAATATGTGCCGCCTTTGCAAGCTCTTTGCGTGTATGCCCCAAAACAATCTCTACGCCCTTTTCTTTGCAAAGATTTATTATAGGCTCTGTTAATGTAATATCAGCATCCGATGCCACATAGACAACCGAGGCACTTCCGCTGTTTACTGCCGCTTTGGTTTGTTTAACACCTGCGACCTTATTTGAAGAATTTAGCCTTTCCATAAAAATCCGCATCCTTCTCCATTCTCAGTATTAACTATCGTAGTTTATCACATTTTCGCTCCGTTGTCAAGCATTTTTTCTGCGAATTTAAGCGGCACAGGAAAACCTGTGCCGCATTTTTAATTGCCGAGCTGTATTTCAGAGCTGTCTACAGGATTATTTTCTGTAAGCTCTGCTCTCTTTTCTTGCTTATATACCGCCCACTCTTCGGGGCTTTTTCTTGAAAATACATCTTCTACAAGCTCTTTTGTGCCGTCCTCGTCATAGATATACCACCATACACCGCCTATATAGCGTGCCTCACCAGGAAGCTGGTATGCTTCTATATTCTGCAAATCCAGACGCTGAGCAAGAGATAAATGATTTTTAGATGTCATTTCCTTGAGTGTATAGTTAGTTTCAAGATTTTCTGAGATTACCTCAAACAAATCGTCAACCCTTGAAATATATTGAGGCTTTGCTTTCTGCCTTACAACCTCTTTGACAAATTCCTGCTGCCAATACTGTCTGCCTATATCACCAAGTGCATATTCACCCGGGGCACTGCCGCCGTTGTTATGACGAAATCTTACAAAATCGTGTGCCGCCTGACCATCTAAATGCTGATAACCTTTTTTAAGGTGTATATGCAAATTCTGTACTGGGTCATCATAATTCATATTATAAGGAACATTGAAGTCAACACCGTCAAGTGCATCAATTATATCCTTAAAGCCGTCAACATTAACAGTTGCAAAATAGTGTATCGGAAGTCCTGTCATTTGTTTTACAAGAGCGATAAGCAATTCTTCGGGTTCATTGTATTTGTTACTCTTTACTCCCTCTATGCCAATACCCATAGCAGCATTTATCTTCTGCCTTGTATAGCCCTTAGGCTTTACCATAGTATCTCTTGGAATTGAGAGTATACTTACTCTGTTTGAATATCCGTCAACCGAGAGAAGCATAATTGTATCGCTTCGGGTTCCGCCCTTGTCGGTACCGATAAGCAAAAAGTTAATTACATCGGTATTAGCTTCTTCAAGACCGATAACGAATTTCTGTTTACCAACTGCTGTTTTACTTATACTCTGAGCCGCGAACACCCCAAACACCGCCGAAAGCATAGTTGCGATAACAAGGATTGTTACGGTAACTGTTTTACATAATTTACTCATAGGGATTAGTCCTCTTTGTTTTTAAAATCACGTACACATTATATACTATTTGCAAGAATTTTGTCAATGAATTATCTGTAATGTTTATTATTTGTTAACTTCTTGAAATAAATACAAAAACTCCGCAGAAAAATTTCTGCGGAGTCTGAAAAACTAGTCTACCAACTCAAGTATTGCCATTTCTGCAGCGTCGCCGCGTCTTGGACCTATCTTGATAACTCTGGTGTAACCACCTTTTCTTTCAGCGTACTTAGGTGCGATTTCATCAAAGAGCTTTGTAACAACGTCTCTCTTTGTGATAAAGCTAAGTGCCTGTCTCTTTGTGTGAAGTGTATTGGTTTTTCCGAGTGTAACCATCTTTTCAGCGAGCTTCTGAACTTCCTTTGCACGAGTCAAAGTAGTCTCAATTCTGCCTGCTTCAAGGAAAGATGTAGTCATGCTTCTGAGCATTGCTAATCTCTGGTCAGTCGGTCTGCCAAGCTTTCTCTGGTGTGCCATATTATCACCTCATTTTCTAAATTCTAAATTTAAGCGGTCATTATTCGTCCTTCGACAAGGATAAATCCATTGCCTCCAGCTTTGCGATTACCTCTTCGAGTGATTTTCTTCCGAGGTTTCTGACCTTCATCATATCGTTCTCGGACTTTGCTGTAAGGTCCTGAAC
>JAUMXP010000042.1 GCA_030529125.1 Eubacteriales bacterium
CCTTTAAGTGGAGAGAACCAGGCAAGTACTACTTCTTCTCAGTAGTTGCACTGTATAACGACGAAGATACAGGCAAACAGGAAACTGTAAACTACATTGGTGCAGGTACGAGAATGTTGTATTCAGACAGCAACTTCATAGATTTCACTCCTGTTGATGATGATACAGTCACATTGACATGGCCTGAAGATACAGGAGCAACTAAGGTATGGGTATCATACCACGATGAGAACGGCAAAGAAGTCACTGTAAAGAGTACAACATCAAATTCAGTAACACTCGATGTGAAAAATTATAAGAACTACAGCTTCTCCTTAAACGCACTTGACTCTACAGGTAATGTAGGCTATCTGACTCCTGCAGGCGGCGAGAAGTACCACGAATAAACCTAATATTTTAACATTAATAAAAGCGACAAGGCTTATACCTTGTCGCTTTTTTATGTGCGTTTGAATTGATACGTATGAATAATTTAGAAAACTTAATAAAAAAAGTATTTTACTCTTAAAAGGTGACAAAATAATAGCATGCTTTCCTATATATTATAGTCAACGGCTTGTCCGTATAGAACTAAAAAAGGAGAATTCAAAATGCAAAGAACAAAAAAGCTGATAGCTATTTCGCTTTTGCTGTGCCTGATGAGTACACTGCTCTTTGGTTGTTCAACCGATGACGCTAACTCCTCAGGAGATGCAAACGCAAGAGTCTATTATCTGAATTTCAAGCCGGAACAGGCTGAGGACTGGGAGGAGCTCGCTAAGACGTATTCAGAGCAAACAGGTGTAGAGGTTTCGATAGTTACTGCGGCGTCAGATACTTACGAATCTACGCTGAAGTCAGAAATGGCTAAAACCGATGCTCCGACACTTTTTCAGGTCAACGGCCCTGTGGGTCTAAGTACATGGAAAGACTACTGCTATGACCTATCAAAAACTACACTTTTTGAAAATCTGAAAAGCGATGAGTTTGCCTTAAAAGGCGAGGGTAATTCGGTGCTTGCTATTGCGTATGTTATAGAGACCTACGGCATTATCTACAACAAAGATTTACTCAATAAGTATATAAATACAGATGGCGCTGTGATTTCGTCAGCGGATGAGATAAACAACTTTGAAACACTAAAGGCAGTAGCAGAAGATATCCAGAGCAAGCGTGATGCACTTGGTATTGATGGTGCGTTCACATCTGCCGGAATGGACGCTAGCTCTGACTGGAGATTCAAGACACACCTTGCAAATCTCCCTGTGTACTATGAGTACAAGGATGAAGGAATCGAGCACACAGAAGCGATTAAAGGCACCTATATAGAGAATTATAAGAATATATGGGATTTGTATATAAACAATTCTACCGTAGAACCATCACTTCTCTCATCAAAAACAGCTCAGGACGCAGCGTCTGAATTTGCTTTGGGCGAAGCTGTGTTCTACCAGAACGGAACATGGGCTTACAACGACATCACAGGCTACGAAGTAGACGATGAGAACATCGGTATGTTGCCTATCTATATTGGTGTTGAAGGCGAAGAAGAACAGGGTCTTTGCACAGGATCTGAAAACTATTGGTGCATAAATAAAAACGCATCACAAGAAGATATAGATGCAACACTTAAGTTTTTAGACTGGGTAATAACTTCAGATGAAGGTAGAAAAGCCTTATCTCAGGATATGGGATTTGTTACTCCGTTTAAGACATTTACCGGTGAGTATGTTGCAGACAACCCACTGATAAAAGCCGCAAACGACTATATATCTCAGGGCAAAACTGCTGTTGCGTGGACATTTACGACCATGCCAAGTGAACAGTGGAAAGACTCTGTAGGCTCTGCACTTTTAGAGTACGCACAGGGCACTGGTGAGTGGAGTGCTGTTGAAGACGCATTCATAGGTGGCTGGGCTACTGAGTATCAGGCTGCAAATGGTACGTAAGCTCACACAAATTAAAGAGGAGACTAAAAATGATAAAGACCGTCAGAAAATATTTTCCAATATTTTTACTGCCAACATTTCTGGCATTTTTGATAGGCTTTGTGATACCGTTTGCGCTTGGACTTTACTTGTCCTTCTGCAAATTCACAACCGTCACTGATGCTAGTTTTACAGGCATAAATAACTATAAGCAGATATTTTCCGACGCAACATTTATCCATTCTTTGTGGTATACTGCGCTGTTCACTGTAGCGGCTGTGGTTTCTATTAATGTGATTGCGTTTTCTATAGCGTTGTTGCTGACAAAAGGTATCAGGGGTACTAATGTTTTCCGTACGGTGTTCTTCATGCCCAACCTCATAGGCGGTATAGTACTCGGATATATATGGCAACTTATATTCAACGGAATACTTCTGTTTTTTGATAAAACCCTCACGTTTTCAGAGACATACGGCTTTTTCGGATTACTGATTCTGCTGAACTGGCAACAGATAGGCTATATGATGATAATCTATATTGCAGGTATTCAGAATATACCGCCACAGGTGGTAGAAGCTGCTAAAATCGACGGCGCATCAAAATTCCAGATCTTAAGACGGGTTACTATCCCTATGGTTATGCCGTCTATTACCATAAGTATTTTCTTAACACTTACAAATTCGTTCAAGTTATTTGACCAGAACCTCGCCCTCACAGCAGGTGAGCCGTCGGGTCGGTCACAGCTACTCGCGCTGAATATCTTTGAAACCTTTTACGGCAGAGCGGGATATGAAGGTGTTGGTCAGGCAAAAGCAGTTGTTTTCTTTGTGATAGTAGCGGTTATTGCGCTGTTACAGCTTTATCTGACACGAAAGAGGGAGGTGCAGGCGTGAGCAAACGCAAAAACGCAAAAGGACGTTTCCTTACAATATTATTCTCTGTTATAAGCGTGCTCTACGTTTTGCCTATAGTAATTATCTTCATTAACTCTCTCAAGAAGAATGCGTATATCAGTAAAGCTCCGTTTTCGTTTGTAGATGAAAAGAACTTTGCAGGCTTTGAAAATTACGAAACCGGTATAGAGAGAACACAGTTTTTTGAGTCGTTATTCTGGTCTGTGTTCATTACTGTAGGGGCTGTTGCGCTGATTATTCTGTGTACTTCTATGTGTGCGTGGTATATTGCGCGGTCTAATTCACGACTTTGCAGAATACTCTATATTCTTTTTGTATTTTCTATGATAGTGCCATTTCAGATGGTTATGTTCACATTATCCAAAACTGCTGATACGCTGGGGCTCAACACCCCTTGGGGCATTATATTAGTGTATCTCGGTTTTGGCGCAGGACTTGCGGTGTTTATGTTCTCAGGATTTATCAAGTCCGTTCCCGTGCAGATTGAGGAGGCTGCGATGATAGACGGGTGCTCACCGCTTGGAACTTTCTTCAGAATTGTTCTGCCGATATTAAGACCAACATGTATTTCGGTTGCAATACTTGAAACGATGTGGATATTCAACGACTATCTGCTTCCGTATCTGGTGCTTGACATCCGAAAGTACAAGACAATACCAATCGCTATACAGTACCTGCGTGGTGGATACGGCTCAATTGATATGGGTGCGATGATGGCGATGCTGGTGTTGTCGGTTATTCCGATAATTATCTTCTACCTGTGCCTGCAGAAGTATATCATTAAGGGTGTCGCAGCAGGAGCTGTGAAGGGATGATTTAAGCGCCGAGGTGCGAAGCCCTCACAAAGTCGAAGATGAGTCTGCATTTTCACAGTTGATGCAGTACCCATAAAAACAGCGCTGAGGTGTCAAGCCTCGCAAAGTAGAGCGCGAGCTTGAACTGTCCATAGCTTATAGCTTGACAAAACGATTTATATGTGTTAAACTTCAAGTAAGTTGAATATGTTAGTAAAAAAGAGTGGGTCTTGACGACCCGCTCTTTTGTATTGTTTGAGGTGATATTTTGGCAGGCAATAAGAAAAAAGGCACAGCTCGTGAAGTGTGGGAACTTGTACAGCCGATAGTTGAAGGCTTTGACCTTACGCTGTGGGATGTACGCTACGAAAAAGAAGGTTCACAGTGGTTCCTTCGAGTTTTTATCGATAAGGAAGACGGTGTCGACATCAACGATTGCGAGAACGTATCGCGCGCTATCGATAAACCGCTTGATGAACTCGATCCGATTACAGACAACTATATTTTAGAAGTCAGCTCTCCGGGAATTGAGCGTGAGCTTGTACTCGATACTCATTTTGAACAGTTCATCGGTGCCGATATTATGGTCAAGATGATCCGTCCTATCGAGGGAATCGGTAAGGAATTCAAAGGTGTGCTCAAAGCATACGACAAAGGCGAGGTTACTATCGCCGACCATTCAGATGAAAATGAAGTTGTTATAGCTAAAAAAGATGCTGCATACATCAAGCTTGACGACTTTGATATATAAAGGGTTTAATGTTTAACTGACATACAGAAAGGAAGATTATCAAAAATGGCTAGTAATAAGGAATTGTTTGAAGCACTCAGACTTCTCGAGAAAGAAAAAGGTATCCCTGTTGACTACATGATCTCTCAGATCAAGAGAGCTATCGTTTCAGCGTGCAAGAACCTTTACGGCGGCAACGAAAACGTAGATATCAAAATGGATCCTGAGAAGAACGCATTCGCAGTAAAAATCATCAAAACTGTTGTAGAAGAAGTTGAAGATGAGAACTTCGAGATTGCACTCGAAGACGCTAAGCTCATCTCTAAGCGTGCAGCAGTAGGCAAAGAATTAAGCATTTCACTCGAGCCTAAGAAATTCGGCAGAATCGCTGTTCAGACAGCTCGTTCAGTAATCCGTCAGGGTATCCGTGACGGTGAAAAAGGACAGATGCTCGTTGAGTTCCAGTCAAAGCAGCAGGAGATTGCAACAGCTACTGTTGAGCGTGTTGACCCTGTTACAGGCAACGCTACTATCCGCTTTGGTAAGGCAGAGGCTGTTCTTCCTAAGAGTGAGCAGATTGGCGACGAAGTATTAAAAGAAGGCGACACAATCAAGATTTACGTTGCAGGTGTTAAAGAGTCTGACCGTGGCCCACGTGCCATCATCTCTCGTACACATCCTGAGTTTGTTAAGAGATTATTTGAGAAAGAAGTTCCTGAGATTTTCGATGGAATTGTTGAGATTAAGTCAATTTCCCGTGAGGCAGGCTCACGTACTAAGATGGCTGTATATTCAGAAGACAGCGAAGTAGATGCAGTAGGTGCATGTATCGGTACCAGAGGTGCTCGAGTTAACGCTATTGTTGATGAGCTCGGCGGCGAGAAAATCGACATCGTACTCTACAGTGATGACCCTGTTGCTTACGTTTCAGCAGCTTTATCACCAGCATCAGTTGTAGGCGTTGAGATTATTGATATAGACGCAAAATCTTGCAAGGCTACAGTTCCTGACTCACAGTTATCACTTGCTATCGGTAACAAGGGACAGAACGTTCGTCTTGCAGCTAAACTCACAGGTTGGAAAATCGACATCCGCCCTGAATCAGGTTTCTGGGGCGAAGACACTGGGGACGAATCAGAAGCTTAAGTTTACTATAAAGGAGAAAGCACAATGACAACTAGAAAAGTTCCGCTGAGAAAATGCACAGGCTGTAATCAGATGAAAGAAAAGCGTGAGCTTGTGCGTGTGGTGCGTTCACCACAGGGCGAGGTATCACTCGATCTTACTTCAAAAAAGCCGGGCAGAGGCGCATATATATGTAAAGACATAGAGTGTCTGAAGCTTGCCAGAAAAGCAAAACGCATCGAGCGTGCTCTCGAATGCACGATTTCTCCTGAGCTTTATGACTCAATGGAAAAGGAGATAGAAAATGACCGATAAGCTGCTTAACTTACTTGGGCTGTGCAGGCGCGCAGGAAAAGCAGCGCTCGGCTATGACCCGGTTATTGATTCTATCAAACAAAGAAAAGCAAAGCTTATAATTATTTCGTCAGACTGTTCTGACAATACTAAGAAAGGTGTGCTTTTATCTGCTCACAGAGGTAACGTACCGTGTGAGGTTGTACCGTATACCAAAGATGACATTTCGCTGTCACTGGGTAAGTATACAGCGGTACTGAGCATACTCGACCAGGGCTTTGCAAAATCTGCACAATCACTGATTTGTTCATTAAAGGAGGACTAACGCATGGCTATGATGATTAAATATAAAGTCAAAGATGTAGCAGCCGACCTGAATGTTTCGGCTAAAGACGTTATTGCGGTGCTTGCTGAGCACTGTAATGTTACTAAGAAAACTATGACAGCACTCGAAGAAAACGAGCTTAACGTTGTTTTCGATTATTTCACACAGAAAAACGCTGTTGAAAATTTCAACGCTTATTTTGCAGTACGCGACAAGGCTATCGAGAAAGCTGAGCAGGAAGTTATCGAGCGTAAAGCAGAAGAAAAGCGCAAGCGCGAAGAAGCTAAGGACCAGCTTCGTCCACAGAGCGCTAAAAAGGCTAACAAACCTCAGCCACAGACTGAGTCAAAGCCACAGCCAAAGGCAGAGAAGGTTGAGAAGGTTGTTGACCTTGAGTCAGAGATCAAGTCACGTCGTGGACAGGGCAGAGTTATCGACACATCTGCTGTTGTTGTAAACGTTGACAGATATAATGAAAAATACGACCGTATGGCATTCGAAAAGGTTAAGAACGAAAACCAGATGTCATCAAAGAAACAGAAAATCAAGAGTAATCAGAGAAACCGCCGTCAGGGCAAGCGCGAGACTGAAGCTGAGCGTTTAAAGAGAATTGAAGCTGAGCGTAAGACTAAGCAGATGACAATCGAGATTCCTGAGGAAATCTCTATCACAGAGCTTGCGTTAAGACTCAAGGCTACTGTTGCTGAGGTTGTTAAGAAGGCTTTCTTAATGGGTACTATGGTTACTCAGAACGATGTTGTCGACTTTGATACAGCATCTCTCATCGCTATGGAATTCCACGCTAAGGTTGAGAAAGAAGTTGTTGTGACAATCGAAGAAAGAATCATCGATGACAGCGAAGACGATGACGAGAACCTCGTATCACGTGCGCCTGTAGTAGTTGTTATGGGCCACGTTGACCATGGTAAAACATCACTGCTTGACTGCATCCGTAATGCACACGTTACTGACACAGAAGCAGGCGGTATCACACAGCACATTGGTGCGTACAGAGTAAACATCAACGACAGAGACATCACATTCCTTGATACACCTGGTCACGAAGCATTCACTACTATGCGTGCTAGAGGTGCTCAGGCTACTGATATTGCGATACTTGTTGTTGCTGCTGATGATGGTATTATGCCACAGACAGTTGAGGCTATTAATCATGCTAAGGCTGCGGGTGTTTCTATCATCGTTGCTATCAATAAAATGGATAAAGTTGGTGCTAATCCTGAACAGATCAAGCAGCAGCTTACAGAATACGAACTTATCCCTGAGGAATGGGGCGGCGATACACCTATCGTTCCTGTTTCTGCTAAGACAAAAATGGGTATCGACGATCTTTTAGAGATGGTTCTGCTTGTAGCTGATATGAAAGAGCTCAAGGCTAACCCTAACCGTGCAGGTAAAGGTATCGTTATTGAAGCACGTCTTGATAAGGGCAGAGGTCCAATAGCAACTATCCTTGTACAGAACGGTACTCTAAGACAGGGCGACACTGTTGTTGCTGGTACTACTGTCGGCCACGTTCGAGTTATGCTCAACGACAAGGGTAAGGTTGTTAAGGAAGCAGGCCCATCTGTTCCTGTTGAGATCACAGGCCTTTCTGATGTTCCTACAGGTGGCGATATCTTCAACGTAGTATCTGACGAGCGACTCGCTCGTGAGCTTGTTGAACAGAGAAAGACAGCTCAAAAAGAAGAGCAGTTCAATGCTCAGACCAAGGTAACACTTGATAACCTCTTTGACCAGATGAAGCTGGGCGAAGTTAAGGAACTCAAGGTTATTGTTAAGGCTGACGTACAGGGCTCTGTAGAGGCTGTTAAGCAGTCACTCGAGAAGCTCTCTAACGAAGAAGTAAGAGTTAATATTATCCACGGTGCTGTTGGTGCGGTGAACGAAAGTGACGTAATGCTCGCTAATGCATCTAACGCTATTATCGTAGGCTTCAACGTTCGTCCTGACGCTACTGCTCAGGCTAACGCTGAGCGTGACGGTGTAGATATGAGAATGTATCGTATCATCTACGACTGCATCGAAGAAATCGAATCTGCTATGAAGGGTATGCTCGCACCAAAGACAAGAGAAGTTATCCTCGGTACTGCAGAAGTCAGAAACGTTATCCGTATCAAATCAGTCGGCAACGTTGCTGGTTCATACGTCAAGAGTGGTAAAATCCAGCGTGGTGCAGGCGTGCGTGTAGTACGTGATGGTATCATTATCGCTGACGATAATATCGCTACTTTGCAGCGTTTCAAAGATTCTGTCAAAGAAGTTGCTGAAGGCTACGAGTGCGGTATCTGTCTTGAAAAATACGCTGACATCAAAGAAGGCGATATCTTCGAAGTATTTACTATCGAAGAATATCGTGAAGACTAATATAAAGGTTATTTACTATGGCTAATCATAAAATTGGACGCACAACTGAAGACATCAAGCGCGAGCTCACGGCTATCTTCCGTGAGCTTAAGGACCCGCGCGTTACAGAGGTTTTTCTCTCTATCGTGCGAGTTGAGGTGACAAACGATCTGTCTTACTGCACAGTATATGTCAGTGCGCTTGAGGGTTTAGAGAAATCAAAGGGCGCGTGTAAGGGACTCGATAGCGCTGCGGGATATATCCGTAGAGAGCTCGGTCACAGACTGAAACTCAGGCACGTTCCGTCACTTATTTTCACTGCTACTGATTCTATTGAGTACAGTGCTGAAATATCGAGAATTCTGAATTCTCTTGATATCAAGGAGAATGACAATGAGGAAGATAACGCTCAGTGAAACAGCTACACTTCTGAGTGAAAACGACAATTTTCATATACTGACCCATCGCTATCCTGATGGCGATACTCTGGGTTCTGCGTTTGCTCTGTGCTTTGCGTTGCGCACACTCGGCAAAAACGCTAACGTAAAGATAAGCGGTAAATTGCCGTCTAAGTTTTCGTATCTGACTGAGAACTATTGCGAACAGGAATTTGACTGCGATTATGTAGTATCCGTTGACGTTGCTGCTCCATCGTTGCTAGGAGAGTTACAGGAGCATTATGGCGACAAAATCGACTTATGTATCGACCACCACGGCTCTAACTCTATGGTAGCTGACAACATCTGCGTAGATGCATCATGCGCTGCAGCTAGCGAGATTATCTACGTGCTCATAAAGGCTATGAATGTCGAGATAACACGCGACATCGCAAACGCTATCTACACAGGCATCTCTACTGATACAGGCTGTTTTTGTTATACAAATACAACCGCTCAGTCACACCATATCGCTGCCGAGCTGATTGATCTTGGCTGTGATTTTTCAATGATAAATCGCATTAACTTCGAGACTAAAACCAGAGCAAAGCTCAAGATGGAACGCATGGTGTATGATACTATGGAGTTCTACTGCGGTGGCAAATGTGCAATCATTTACACTACACTTGCTATGCAAAAAGCACTCGGTGCAGGCGATGACGAGATGGAAGGGCTGGCAAGCATTCCTCGTCAGATCGAAGGCGTCAAAATGGGCATCACAATGCGCGAAAAAGAAGACGGCACCTTCAAGGTATCAGTGCGTACTAACGACGGTATCAATGCTTCAGAGTTTTGTGCACGATTTGGCGGTGGCGGTCACGTAGCAGCATCAGGCTGTTCTATCAAGGGCGACCTTGCAACCGCTAAGTATATGCTCATAAAAGCAGCAGAAGAGGTACTATGAACGGCGTAATTGTTATCAATAAAGAGAAAGCGTTTACTTCGTTCGATGTAGTCGCTGTGGTGAGAAAAACACTTTCTACTAAGAAAGTCGGTCACTGCGGTACGCTTGACCCTAACGCAGAGGGTGTACTGCCTGTACTTGTTGGCAACGCAACCAAAGCTCAGGATATAATTCCTAACCACGATAAGAGCTACGTAGCGGATTTTAAGCTAGGATTTACATCTGACACTCTTGATATATGGGGTGAAGTCGCACAGTGTAACGGCGACCTTGTTACAAAAGCTCAGTTTGAATGCGTGCTTAGTGAGTTTGTGGGTGATATTATGCAAGTACCGCCGATGTACTCAGCCGTGCAAAAAGACGGAGTCAGACTCTACGACCTTGCACGCAAAGGTATCGAAGTCGAGCGTGAGGCACGACCGATTACTGTATATTCACTTAAGCTTATCAGTTTTGACGAGGAGTCTCAAACAGGCAAACTCTCTGTTTCCTGTTCAAGAGGTACATATATCCGCACTCTGATTTCTGATATTGCAAAGAAGCTCGGCACTGATGCCGTGATGACAGCTTTAGTGCGTACATCAGCATGCGGATTCACGCTTGGTGATGCTATAACACTCGATAAGCTCAAAGAGCTTAATGAAAACGGTGATGTCGATAGTCACATGCAGTCGCTTGAGAGTCTCTTTGTGACTTACGATGAACTTTCAGTGTCTGACAAGCAGGCACATCGCTTCAAAAACGGCAATCCGCTTGATATTGAGCGCACACGACTGCGCGATACTTCTCCACTTGATGGAACAATCTATCGTGTGAAAAGTGCTAATAACGAGTTTCTGGCACTTGGCATAGTAGACTTGTCAAAAGGCGCTGTGAAAATCTACAAACATTTTGGTATATAAAAAGGGCTCCCGATTAATTGATATGCACCCCAAAAGTTAGACACTTTTGGAGGTGCATATTTTTATGGCA